>CACYNZ010000065.1 GCA_902775835.1 uncultured Eubacteriales bacterium
TATCCTGCGCGTTCACATAAAGCCGTCCTGCGTCATGCCGTCGCGAAGCATGATCCGAACGCAGGACGGCGGGATGTCCTCCTGCTGTGTGATCGGACACACAGCAGGGATAGAAAAAGGAAAAAAACAGGTCAGTTCATGTCAGCCCAATCTGCTGCACGATGAAACTGGCCGACTATCCAAATGCAAAGGAGGACCCATGCGTTTACTATTTACCCAAGTCAAATCCCAAGTTACCACCCGTCAGGCAGCAGAACGATACGGCATACAGGTGAATCGCAGCGGCATGGCCTGCTGTCCATTCCACGATGACCATCACCCTTCCATGAAAATCGACGAACGGTTTTACTGCTTTGGCTGCCACACCACCGGCGATGTGATCGACTTCACGGCAAAGCTATTCGATCTTTCGCTATATCAAAACAATCCAGGAGAACATGGGTCATTATTCGGCAGCGTTCACGCTGGATCGTTACGGCCATGTCACGGAGACGATGCGCCAGGACAGCGCGAACAGGATGCAGGCCTTCATTGAACAACTATGATCATCTGCAAAAATGGTACAATAGTGGTAAGTTAATGGTACGCAGAAAAAGAACCCCTTGATTTTCAAGGGGTTCTCAGTGCGGGAAACAGGACTTGAATTCGACCAGATTATACATTCTCGATCAATTCTACCACATGATGTAGAATGACGAAAGAAGAATAATCAATATCTTGTGGTATCGACCAACGATAGTAAACCGTGTGTTCTCACGGTTTGGGTACGATCAGGCGACGATTTTGCGGTATATCGGCAAATTTACCCAAACCAGATTTTAGCCGACGAAAGTGAAAAATGCGGCTAAAACACAAAAAAGGAGGATGTCAACATGACCCGTTTCCCGAAAGAATTGACTGAAAATGGTATCCATTATACCCTGCATGGCGACTACTACTTTCCGGATCTCGACCTCCCGGATTCTCCTCGGCAGACTATCGGCCACTATGGCCGGATGCGGAAAGCTTACCTAGAGGAGCATCGCCCCGGACTGTATGAATGGCTCCTTCTCTCCGGCAAGCTGTATGATCACTTGGCGGAAACAGATCAAGTCTGCCGGGATCGCATGGAACGGATGATCGCCCAAATGGCTGAAGCTGAAGGCATCAATGAAAAGATGAAAGCTTCTGACCAGTTGGGGTGGATTTCTCAGATGAACAGCATCCGACACCGGGTTGAAGAAATGTTACTTGCTGAATTAGTTTTTGACTGAGTTCGTATCGCCGCCTCTTCGGAGGCGGTTTTTTTGTTTCTGTTTATCTGATCGCCAGCATGATCTCTTCACGCAATATTGTCATTCCTGCAAGTAATATCCGTTTGTATCCTTGAATAGTTTTCCGTTCTTCCGGCGTTAAAGGTTCGAAATCCTCGGCGCAACCGCCACGCACAGCAATCAGACAAAGATCATCGCCCTTCTGCGCAACGATATTCACTGCCGCATCTGTATCATCTGTGCCTGAGACAATCTCGAATTCTTCCTGTATGGGATTTAAAGTAGTTTCCATTGCGAAATTCGTGAATTCGGCTTTTGTCATCAGATCAGACGGTGAGTACTGCGGAATCCCTGGTCCCCAATTACGCTGAGCGACCTTCGCCGGTTTCGGAACTCTGTGCTGCGAATGAAGCAGTATGGCTAATAAATAACTCTTCGTGATAACAAGTCCATCTGTATGAGCGTGCTGGCGGAGAAGGAATAATCCCGGTGTATGACCGCGTTCAGCAACGCTTCACGCAGGGCGGATTCGGGGTACGCAAGATGGTCAATCCGGTGAATCCCATCAAAGGTCGCCGTCTTTTCGTTCCGCATTTCCAGGAATGCATAGGCGTCATCTACCTGTTTCAGCAGGGAGCCGGTAAATTCCTTACGATCCTGGAAAACATCCTGATCTATGCCGGAAAATACAGCAGCCTTAATGATATGGGGGCACTGATCAGACAGCAGCAAACCCAGGTTGGTATAGATGCCTTCCGATGATAAAACGCCCAGTGTCTTCATCTGAGGTTCGCCAAATTCCAGCCCATTCCGCTGAAAAGCAGCAGACGCATAGGTGAAGCTCAAGCCCTGATCCAGCGAGCGCATCTCTTCATAAGAATCGCCATCCGTTTCCTTGATCATCTGACGGATAGTGACTTTTGTGGACGGGGCAGCCGACGTTCCCTGCCGTACATAAACACCGGCAGGCTGCATTCCTTTTTCTTCCCAATAATAGGGTCTTCCCGTCCCGCGATTGACGGAGACCTTCACAATTTTTTTGCCGTCTGCTACTTCCGGATCATAATGCACAAGAACTTTGCTGACCATTATATAACGATTGAAAACCTGTATAAAGGCGTTCAATGTGATCTTAGTCTGGGAAATATTGATCATGCAAAAAGAAGGGTTGTTGATATAGCCAAACCTATCATGCAATGGAATCATTGGCAGAACCATGTTGAATCCTTCCTTGCATGTACCTCGCCCGGATGATCAGACCGTTTTGAACACAGCAGCTATACAGGCTGAGGGGTTCAGACTCGACCAGAAAAAAGCTGAGCGCATAATCCGAAAATATAAATATGGCCGGAGCGCCTCCATGGCAGGAGACGCTTCGGCCATTTTTTATTCGGTATCGGCTTGCCAATCTGTTACACCGTCATTCCATGAAACAGCGTGTTCATTACACAGCCTGCGTTTTTTTTGTAAATCAGCTGACCGATTCGGAAGTGAAAACCACCCGATCAGCCACGAAATAGGTATAGGAAAGATGAACCGGAACATTATTTTTATCCCGGACTTTTTTGAACATCCGAAACAGCGGGGCGCCCAGCGGGCAATCCAGCAGCTGAGCCTGCTCATCCGTGGCGTAAGTCAAGCGGATCTCCCGGGAGGTTTGCATTTCATTGATGCCGTATTGCTCGCTGAGGATCCGGTACGTCGATACATCGTCCTGAACCTGAGGAAACATGCCGGCAAAGCGATCCACCGGGTATATGGCCCGGTCCAGATAGAAAGGCAAGCCGTCCAGGATCATCAGGCGCAGATACACATATACCCGGTCGTTTTCCTTCAGCTTCAGCGCTTCCCGCTCCATCTCGTTGCAAACGTATTCCTTTTTGGAAATCACCCTGGTGTGCTTGACTGTACCCGGCACCGAAGAACCCATGAAGCCCTTGGCGCTGGTATCGAAAGCCTTCATCTGGATGTGGGATTTGATCGGCGCCACATAGGTGCCCTTTCCCTGCCTGCGCTCCAGTGCGCCGTCTGCCACCAGATCATCCAGCGCCCGGCGCACGGTCACTCGGCTGACCTCATATTTGGAGCACAGCTCCGCCTCGGCGGGAAGCCTCTCCCCGATGGAATAGACCCCCGAACTGATTTGAGATTGAAGCAAATTCTTCAGCTGCTCATACAGCGGGACAGGGGTTTTTGCATCCAGTTTCACCAAGCTCCCCCCCTCTCACGAATCGCTTCTGTCACCTGTGTTCACCTGTCAGTCATCCAAAGGGTGCGGATAACCGAAGCTTCCGTGAATCCTGCAAGAATTGGCCGCCACGCTGGCGGCATAGTCCAGAGCAGGCGCCATGGCGTCTCCCGCAATTCTTCGGGTCAGGAAGCCCGCAATGAAGCTGTCGCCCGCACCCATGGTATCAATGACCTCCACCGGCTTGATGCCCTGCACGTAGTACGTTCCGTTTTCAGAGAACACGGCGCCTCGGGAGCCCCTGGTCACGCCCACGACAGGCGTACCCAGCGCATGGCAGCGCCGCATCAGCTCCTTTACTTCTTCTTCCGTCAGATCACTGCCGGAAAAGAACGCATAGGTCAGGTAAGGGCATACCTGCTGCAGATAAGCATCGTCCATCCGCTCGGAAAAATCAAAGGATACCTGACAGACCTTCTGCATCTTTGGTAATTCCGGTTCAATGCTGGAAAAGCAGCTGGTATGGCACAGTGCAAATGAGCCGATATAGGAAAGGTCCTCATCCGTCAGTCGGATGCGAACGATATGTTGCGCCGTGTTTCTCGGTCCGCCGACAAAAACCCGGTCTCCGTCCACAAGCCGCACCCCCGGCGATCCGGTCGGTGCGATCACGGTTCTGCTGCGCTCAAAATGGACGCCTTCCCGGGCCAGGGCCCACTTCAGGTGTTCAGCTTTGCTGTCCGAGCCGAACACCCCCATGTACGCCACTTCTTCGATCCCATTTCGCTTGCAGTTGACGGCAACATTGACGGCATTCCCACCGGGATAGTATACCAGATCATCCAAATAACAGTCAACCACGTTATCTCCCACAGCAATCATTTTCTTCTGCATAGGTCTTTTCCTTTCTCGCTTTTTCGCCCGGCTGCGCCTTCACTGCCGTGGCCGCCGCCGAACAGGCTTCCGTACTTTTCTTTTATCCCTTCACTGCGCCGGCCGTCATACCCCGGATAAAGTGCTTCTGCATGCAGAAGAACAGGATGATCAGCGGCAGCGCGGAAATCGTCATGCCTGCCAGAAGCGTTCCCCAGTCCGTCTGCAGGGCATCCCGCAGATTCATCAGCCCTGTCGGAATGGTTTTCAGAGATTCGCTGTCCACAAAGATCATGGCAAACAGGAATTCATTCCATGCATAATAGGCGATCAGGATACAGCAGGTCAGCAGAATGGGCTTGGACATAGGCAGGAAGATCCGTACGAAAATCTGAAAATCGGAACACCCGTCCAGGCAGGCGCTTTCCTCCATTTCTTTGGGGATTGTCAGGAAGAAAGAGCGGATCAGCATGATCATCATGGGGATGCGGTAAGCGCTGTAAGGGATGATCATTGCCAGATAGGTGTTCTTGATCCGCAGGAAACGGATGATCTGATACAGGGGAATCAGCGTTACCTGAGGAGAAAGCATCATGCCGCCCATACACAGCATGAATACCAGCTGGTTTCCCCGGAAACGGAACCGGGCCAGGGAATAGCTGCCCAGGGCAGCGGAGAAAATGGTGAGCACAATGGTTGCGCCGGTCACCAGCACGGAATTGAGAAAATATCGGGAAACGCCCCGGTTCCAGGCATTCACATAATTCATCCACTGAGGTACCTGGGGCATCGCCCAGATGTTTTTATAAATCTCCTTATAGGTTTTCAGAGAGTTCATGATCAGCCAGAAGATCGGATAGGCAATGAGCAGGAAATAAATCAGCAGGAAAAAGCACGCGATGACCATGCCGGGCGTCATTTTACGGTCCGGCAGTATATTTTTGCTTTTTCTGTGCATTCTCACCGTTTTGTTTACCATAGACGTCTGCTGCATGTCAATCCTCCTTTCCCGATCGGAACGCTTTATTCTGGATCAGAGCCAGCGCCATACAGATGATCAGCATCAGAACGGCAATCGCGGACGCGTAGCCCATTTTATCCAGGTTAAAGGCATTGCGGTACATGTATACGGCCAGGGTGGTAGAGGCGTTGCCCGGCCCGCCCTGGGTGAGGATATAAACGTCGTTGAATACCAGGAAGGCGCCGGTGATGGTAGTCACCATTGTGACGAACATCATTTCACGCACCTGGGGCACCGTTATATGGAAGAACCGCTGCAGCCGGCCCGCGCCGTCGATTTCCGCAGCCTCGTACAGGTCGGCAGAAATGCCCTGAATGGTTACAATGAACAGCATTGTGGTATACCCGGTAGAGTGCCATTGGGACATGATAATGGAGGAGAAAATGGCGGTCTTCGGGTCTCCGGTCCAGGCAGGCGGGTTCTTCATCCCGAACGCCTTCAGAGCGGCGTTAATCAGGCCGATTTTCGGATGGTATACAAAGCTGAACAGTAGCGCAACCACTGTCATGGATATCAGCACTGGGAGAAAATAGGTGGTACGCAGCACGGTGCTTACTCTGGAAAGCAGTCTGTCTTCCAGGAGCGCTGCGATTACCAGCGCCAGAAACACCTGGACGGCGACGGAAATGACGCAGTACCACACATTGTTGATCAGTGCCGTACCGACCACGGAATCGTTAAACAGTGTGCGGAAATTCTGCAGTCCCACAAACAGCTTCATGGGTGAAAGCGCACTGAAGCTGAACAGAGAGTAATAAAAATTCGCAACAAGCGGAATGTACACAAAGATGCCCAGTAGCAGCATGCAAGGCAATACATAAACATAGGGCGTCATTTTGCTCATACCGGCTCTTCTTGATTGCATAAGGTCACCCCCGGAAACAATGTATACGCACAGCCGTCACGCTGGCAGATTTCAAAAAGGAAAGGAACCATCTTCCGGCCGGAAGAACAGCCGGAAGACGGTTCCTTTTTAAAAGCTTATTGGATCGAAGCCGCCGCCGCCTGCACGTCCTTCATCACATCTTCAGCCGTCTTGTCGCCTGTCAGGAGCAGCTGGCCACCGGCCATGAACGCATCGGCGATCGCGGCGTCGGTCACGTTGTCCTGCCACAGGGCCGGCTGGGTGGAGTTAAGAATCAGCTGCACAGCTTCCAGCTGCTTGGCATCCAGGTTGGTTTCATCCAGGGCGCCCTTCACACAGGACAGTTCGCCGGTCTGCTTGGTCATTTCATATCCGCCATGCTGGCTGATTACAAACTTGACGAATTTGACGGCGGCTTCCTGTACTTCGGGAGAAGCCACATTGGAAATCATCATGCCTTCGGGAGCTCCGGTCAGCTGGCCGGGATCGCCCTTGCCGCCTTCAACGGCCGGGAAGTTGAAGAAAGAATAGTCAAAGTCCACATCGTCACGCAGGTATTTGCATTCGCCCAGCTGCAGGTACACCATGGGAGCTTCCCCGAAGATGAAGGCATTGCGGGCAAATTCGTGGTCTACGGAGTTGGGGTCTTTGGTCATGTATTCGCCCAGCTTCTTGAAGATGTTCAGGGCTTCGATGTAACCGGGATCGGTAAAATCGCCTTGGCCGGCATAGTCCCTGGCCAGGGTTTCAGGATCCACGACACGCTGGCAGATGGTGCCCAAATAATGGGACACGGCCCAGGGCGCGGAGAAGCCGGCGGAAATGGGCTCTTCATAGCCGGCTGCGCGCAGAGCGTCGCACACGGCATAGAGCTCATCCAGAGTGGTGGGCACGGACAGGTTCAGCTGGGCAAACACATCCTTGTTGTAAAAGAAGGCTTTACCGTCCATGGACCACGGCACGCCATACTGCTTGCCGTCAATCTGGAAAGGCGGCCACTGGCTCTCCACAATGGAATCCCTGAACGCAGGATCGGCAGCCAGCAGATCGTCCCAGGTCTGTACCCGGCCGGACTTGACCAGGTTGTTGGCGAAGCTGCCGGACCAGGACATGAACACATCGGGGATATCGTCGGTGGAGACGAGCACGCGGATCTTTTCCTTGTAGGCGTCGTTGAGCACCTGGTCGGTCACGATTTTGATGTCGGGGTTTTCAGCTTCAAACTCAGCGATCAGGCCGTTGAGGTAGCTGAGCTTGGGCTCATTGGGCCAGCGGTGAAAGAACCTCACGGTCACCTGATCGGCAAAGGAAGAGATGCAAACGGACAGACACATCACGACAGCCAGAATCAGAGCAAACTTTTTCATGGGTATTCCTCCTTCATATAAAATATTATTAGCCTTTACAGGCCTGGGCCCATTTTTTCCCTTACGGGGTTTTCTTAATACTGCATACGCCACATATAACGGCGCACGCTGAGGGGATGGCCCCGGTGATCCGCCAGCGCGTCGGCATACGTGCGGATCACGGCGCCAAGCACCAGCACGGCGAAATATTCATGCAGATCCTCGTCGATCAGGTGCATATCGAATTCAGCGCAGTCAATCACATTCAGCTCACGGCTGTACTTGCTGGCGAAGGCTTCTGCCCGATCGTCCAGGGGACGGGTGGGTCCCACATTTTTGAGGAGCAGGAAGGGCACGTCGTAATCGGTCACTTCGAAAGGACCATGGAAATATTCGCCGGAATGAATGGCGGCAGAATGAATCCACTGCATTTCCTGCAGCAGGCAGATAGCGAAGGAATACGCCACGCCGTAGCAGGGGCCGGAAGACATAGTATAGATCAGTGGAGCCCGCTTATACTTGGATCCAAAGGCGTCGGCCCGGCTGGCGAACTTCTCCTTATTGACCCGGAAGGTTTCATCCAGTGCGTCGCAGGCTTTGACGGCGCGTTCGTACTTTTCACAGGGCTGCAGGGCGTTCAGCACGCCGAACGCCACCCGGAACAGCATACCGTTGTTGTGGTTGCCGGCGTCGGTTTCCGGGCCCCATTCATAGGAAACGCCGTGCTGGGTGGCTTCCCAGAGGGGAGATTCAGTTTTGAAGGCGAAGCTGATGGTCAAGGCGCCCTTCTCTCCAGCCAGGGCAGTGGCCTGCACGGTTTCCGGGGTGTTGCCCGAATGGGAGCAGGAGATCACAAGGCTGTTTTTTCCCAGACCCTTCGGGCAGCGATGAACGAATTCATTGGCAGTATATACAAAGGACGGAATGGTGGTTTCCCGGTCAAAGATGTACTGAATCGGGTCAAAAATGGCCTTGGACCCGCCGCATGCCACGCAGTATACATTTTCGATTCTGCGGCCACGCACGGCATCGATCGCTTCGTTCAGTTCACGGATCTGGTTCTGATTCATCATGTTCTGAATCCTCCTTCTCTCATATAGACGGCAGAATATGTTGTATTAAGTCGTCTTATATATATACAATACATTATTTTCTTATATCTGTCAAGTAGTATTTGGAAATTTTTTTCAATTATTTTACTTTTTCCTTTCACTGGCAGAAAAACATACGTCAGACGGCTGCACAAACCACATATTGACGGATTCTCTCATTTGCGCTATGCTATGCATCGTTCTTTTGCAAATAAAGGATCGGGATGCTTTGTACCCGTGATTTCCCCCGCCGCAACGAAATCTCTTCGGAAAAAGGAGGAGCTGCCCGATGAAATGGAACCGCACTGCTCCGCTTCCGCCCATCCGGGGTGTGCTGCTTGACATGGACGGCCTTTTGATCGATTCCGAGCATATCGCCCAGCAATGCTGCATCCAGGCCGGATATGATCTGGGCTACCCCATCGACCAAACGCTGGCCCGACGCTTTCTGGGCGTCACTCACGATGGCTGCGTTCAGATCCTGCAGGACGCCTTTCCCGGTATCGATGCAGAATCGCTTTTCCGCCACAGCCGGGAACTGCTGAAGGCGCAATTTGAAAAAAGCCTGACCGCAAAGCCCGGCGCCCTGGCACTGCTTATCTATTTGAAGGACGCACATGTCCCCTTTGCCCTGGCTTCTTCTTCCAGCCGGGAACGCACAGAAAACTGCCTGCGCCTGACGGGCCTGCTAAACTTCTTCCCGGAATCCATACGAATAACCGGGGAAAAAGCGATTCACTCCAAGCCGGCACCTGATCTGTTTTTGCAGGCCGCCGCATGTCTGAATGTCCCAAGCGCAAATTGCCTGGTGCTGGAGGATTCTGTAAACGGCATTACTGCGGGACGGGCCGCAGGCTGCGTGGTGTGCATGGTTCCGGATTTGATTCCCTATACCGAATCGCTCCGGTCGCAGTGTGATTTGGTAGCACAGGATCTGGCAGATGTGCTGGCCTGTTTGAAACAAATGATTCAGCCAATCCGTCTGGCCTGAGCTGCTCCGGGAAGGAAGACCATGTAATTTGTTACCGTGCATGTAATGTTGGATCATAAACAAAACCGGAAGCAGTTTTTTCATGAAACAGCAAAAAAGGAGCGATTGAAATGAAGAAGATCGGTCTGGATACCTTTATGGATTTTCGGATGCTTTCTTCCCTGACCTTTTCTCCGGACGGCGGGAAGCTGGCCTACGTGCTGACGGGCATCAACCGGGAGAGGAAGGAATATGTCAGCCGCCTGCGCCTGCGTGTCGGAAACGATGACCGTCCCATGGTCAGCGACGGCAAAATCGGGGAATTCTTTTTTGAGGATGCGGAGCACATCCTGTTTGCCACAGACAAGCGGGACGAGAAGAAAAAGGAAAAGGATGAGGAAGAAAAGGGCGCTTCCACGGTGCTGTATCGGTTGCCCCTTACCGGCGGTGAAGCGGAAAAGGCCTATGAGCTTCCGTTGGACGCGGGCGGCTTCAAGCTGCTGCCAGACGGCAATTTACTGATGACCGGAGAAATCAGCACGGAGAACCCTGATCTGTATCTTCTCACCGGCGACAAAAAGAAGAAAGCGCTGGAGAAGATCGGCGAAGAAAAGGACTACGAGGTACTGACGGAATCTCCCTTCGTGTTCAACGGCAGGGGACTGATCCAGGGGAAGCGCAGCGCGCTGTTCCTTTATCACGTGAAAGAAAACAAGCTTCGCCGCCTGACCGCAAAACATATGGACGTGGGCGCCTTCCGCATTCACGGGAAGGACGTTTATTTCAGCGGCGTCAATTTCCGCAATTGCCGCCCCAATCGGGACTGTCTGTACCGCCTGGATCTGGAAACGGGCAAAACGGAGCAAGTGCTGGGACCCCGCCTGCTGATTTATGCCATCGAGTTCATCGGGGACACACTGGTGGTGATCGGTGCGGACGGCAAGCGCTTCGGAGACAATGAAAACCCCTGCTTCTATACCCTTGAGCCTCAATCAAAGGCACTGAAACTCCTTTGTGAAGCGGATGAAAGCCTGGGCAACGCCATGCTGACCGACGTGGAATACGGCGCTTCCCGCTTCACCAAGGCAGCAGGTGATCATCTTTATTTCCCGGCGCTGGATCGGGACGGCTGCAAGCTGAAGCGCATCGGCCTGGACGGCAAGATCGAAACCGTCGTCTCCACGGATGGCATCCTCAGCGATTATGACGTGCATGACGGCAATATCTTTTTTGCAGGCATGCTGGACATGAAGCTCCCGGAGCTCTACCAGACGGAAAAGGACGGCAATCACTGTCTGACCACGTGGAACGATGATGTGCTGAAGGACACCTACGTGGCCCAACCCCAGCCGATCAGGGCAGAACTGGACGGCGAGGAGATCGACGGCTGGGTATTGCTGCCGGAGAATTATGACCCCAGGAAAAAGTATCCCGCCGTGCTGGATATTCACGGTGGGCCCAAGTGCGCCTACGGCCCGGTGTTCTTCCATGAAATGCAGGCCTGGGCGGCGAAGGGATACATCGTGTTCTTCTGCAACCCCCATGGCTCGGACGGTAGAGGGAACGCCTTCTCTTATCTGGACCTGCAATGGGGCAGCATTGATTACCGCCAGATCATGGCCTTCACGGACAAGGTGCTGGAAACCTATCCAGCCATTGACACCAAGCGGCTGTGCTGCACAGGCGGCTCCTACGGCGGGTACATGAGCAATTGGATTTTAGGGCACACAGACCGCTTCTGCTGCATTGCCACCCAGCGCAGCATTGCCAACTGGGTGTCCATGTACGGCATCAGCGACATCCCGCCCATCTCCAACTTTGAGGTATGCAGCGCCGATCCCTATTCCGAAAAGGGCTTCGCGGAGATGTGGGATGTATCCCCGCTGAAGTACGTGCGGAAAGCCAAAACGCCCACCCTCATTATCCACAGCGAGGAGGATCACCGCTGCCCCATCGCCGAGGGCTATCAGCTGTATACCGCCCTGGTGTACCTGCGCGTCCCGGCCCGGATGGTGGTGTTCCACGGCGAAAATCACGAACTTTCCCGCACCGGCAAACCGGCCCACCGCCTCCGCCGCCTGGAGGAAATCACCAGCTGGTTTGACAAGTATACATCCTGATTTATCATGATGATGATACTGTGAGGAGGGTTGAAAACATGATCAAAAAGAAAATCGATGCGATGGCGAAAGCTAGCGAAATCACGGAAGCGCTGAAGAAGGGCGTTTTTCTGACCACGAGGGTCGGCAACAAGGTAAACTCTATGGTCATTGAATGGGGGCACATGTAAGGTGTAGTGAATGCCATTCTCGATGATTTCTTTCTTCAGATTTGTCAAGGTGATGCCCCCCTTCGCTTTGTTTCTTGATCAGTGTGCTTTCTTCCTCCCACCAAAGCAAAAAGAACGATGCCCTCCCACGTACGCAGAAGAGCATCCGAGGCTGTGTTAACGTAAAAAACACATCGTAAGAATCACCAAATGAAAAAAGGCCCTCATCTCGACGCTGTTGTCGGAATGAGGGCCTTTATCAATTATCCATGTGTTATTTCACTGTATTCACCGGAAACCCATCCCACCTGACTTCCGATCTTGACTGCTTGCCAGCCATTAAGGGCAGAGGCAACATATTCCAGTATGGTACCGGGAACGACGGTAGTAATCCGACTGTAGCTTGTGCTATTCCCCGTTCGTATAGGAGCTTCGGCTCGACAACTCGGAATTGGTGGGCATATGACAGACTGCGGGGCGTATTCTACCACCAGCATCGTTGCAGGGCTTATACAGCTTCGGACCGTACCCGCCAATATGAGAATTCCGGACGAAAGAGACTGAAAGAACATGAGCACACTATTGCTGATCGTTATCTACGCGGCCTTCATTGGCCTTGGCCTGCCGGACTCTCTTTTCGGCACTGCCTGGCCGGCCATCTACACGGATTTTCATCTGCCTATCGCTTATGGAAGCTTTGTCAGCGTCACCGTAGCCTGTGGCACGATCATCTCCAGTCTCATGAGTACCCGCCTGATCAAGCGCTTCGGTACCAGCAAAGTCGCAGCATTCAGTACGCTGCTCACAGCGGTGGCACTGCTGGGGTTCGCCTTTGTGCCGAATATCTGGTTCATGGTACTTCTGGCTGTGCCTCTCGGGATCGGTGCCGGCAGCATCGATGTGGGGCTGAACAATTATGTGGCGCTGCACTATTCCGCCACAGTGATGAGCTTCTTGCACTGTTTCTATGGCATTGGCGTTTCCATCAGCCCGTACATTCTTTCTCTGGTGATCAGCGGGGAAGGCGGATGGCGAAGGGGCTACCTGATTGCGGCAGCCATACAGACCGGCATTACTGTTTTGCTGTTTGTTACCCTTCCTGTCTGGAAGATAGCACATCCAGAGCGTCTGTCAGAGGAAGCGGAGGACATGAAGGTGCTCTCCCTGAAGGAGGCGCTTTCCACCCCCGGCGTCCGCTCTATGTGCAGCCTTTTCTTTGCTTCCTGCGCGATCGAATGCAGCTGCAGCGGGTGGGGCAGTACCTTTCTTGTGGAACACCGGCATCTGACAACGGAACAGGCGGCCCGGGTGATCCTGCTGTACTTTGTCGGCATGGCAGTGGGCAGATTCCTGTCCGGGGTGCTGGCTGCGAAGCTGCACAGCTGGAAGATTGTCAAAATAGGCCTGATCGTTCTCGGCGCAGCCGTGATTCTGTTGTCCATCCCGGGTTCGGGAATCCTCTATGCCCTTGCATTTTTCCTGGTGGGATTGGGGAACGGCCCGATGAACCCGAATTTCAACTATCTTACGCCTGAAAGCTTTGGAAAAGATGTCTCCCAATCCATCATCAGTGTGCAAATGGCCTTTTCCTATGTTGGAATCATGCTCGGACCGATGCTCTGCGGACTGATCGGGCAGGCATGGGGCATGTTCATTTTCCCGCCGTATCTGCTGCTGCTTTATGCGGCCATGGCTGTGATCACCTGGCGGGTTAAAAGGGTTAAAAAAATTTTGAGAAATTGAAACCAGATCTGTTATTCTGACTATTCCAGTTTTTCGATCTGCATCATCCCGGTTTCACCCCCGGCCAGACTTCATCTGATCCAATACGAACTGCTTACCTTTTTTTCTTCCTGCTGGGCGACCCGGTCGGTGATCCGCTTGTCGTCGCAAATAGAGAGGAAGACGCGGTACAGGTTATACTCGATCACGTGACAGTTTGATGATGGTTTTCTTGATGCTTTACAATAGTACTGGTTATGATTCGATTTGTAGATGAAAGTAGATAAAAACTGGATCATATGCAACATGTTTGTTGTATCAACTGGTAGAAAAAGAGAGGCAGAAGAATTATACTTACTATTCCCGTGATGACCGATGAGTGCCACGTCCATAATCAAATGGCGAGGGTCATCCAGTTGACGTTTTCCCTTTTGAGTTTCTCGATATATAAAGTTATTGAAGAAAGCAAAATATAGATATATAAATGTTAAGAAATTTAGATTGAGGCAGTTGCCATTTTTCGATATAATGAATATTGTTTCAATAGCTCAGAAGAAAGCAGCTATGCGGCAAAATACGGTTTAGCTGGGAAAGCATAATTTGCTCAGGCGCATGTGGCAATACACTGGGAATATCGTCAGTACATACATAATCAATTATTACCTTTTACACTTTCGATGATCAGCTCTGCCGATCCGTCTTCAAGCGAATTATATACATCATAATGAATGTGACTCCCCGGCGTTTCCTCCGCAAGCGCATGAAGTTGGGCAGCCAGCAAGAGCAAGCCTTCTTTATTGGCAGAGATAGCCACAGTTTTCTTGTCGATACTTACGCGGATTTCATATCCGTCCACCCATTCGATTTTCATAATCCCCCATTCCTATCTTCTCCGTCAGATCATTCAGCGATTTTTCATAGGTGTTGTTTCATCATCCTCTTGTGAAATCGGTTTAAGCGATTGTGCGATCTTCTGCGTTGCGTTGTAAGGCGTTTTCATTCGGAAAAACGGGAACAGGCCCACAGGAAAAAGAAAATGCGATGCGTCGCATCGTACAGAAAGCCCGCCTTGTGGCTTTCATCCCACCCTATCAGAGGGGCGGGATGATGCGCACAGGGCGGGCTTTTTCGGAGCCGTTCTTTTGAACCGCTCCGTTTCAGGGGGCTTTATGCGGCAGCCCCGCCGGGGGATCAATAGGTCAGCTTCCGATAATACCGGCGGATCTCCAGCGGGTGCTTCCCTTCCTCCTCCAGATGCACGCTGATGCGGCTGGTGACAGCGCCGAGGATGAAGGGGGCGAACAGCCCGCGATAGGCGGGATCCAGGCCGGACAGCGCATAATCGGCGGTGTCGAACACGGTCACGTTGCGGCATACCCGGCGCAGGAAGCGTTCGGCGCGCTCCATTTGAGGGCGCGTGGCGTCCTCGCCCACAAAGAGCAGCACATTGGTATCCCGATCGATGACCTCCAGCGTGCCATGGAACAGATCGCCGGCGGAAATGGATTTGGTGCGCATCCATTGCATTTCTTCCATGATGCACATTCCGTAAGAATACGTGGCGCCCCACAAATTGCCGCTGCCCACCAGATACTGGATGGCGTCGTCCCGGTGCGCCTTGGCATAAGCGGCGCACTTTTCATCGGCCTGCTCGGAAACCTTGGGAAGAAGGGCGGGAAGCTTCTCCAGGTTTTCGATCATGCCGTTGAACTGCGGGAACTCGCCCCGATCGTAAGCCAGCCGGAAAAGAAAGGTATAGAATCGGTAATGGCTGGCGCCTGCGATGGAATACGTGGCGTTTTCGGCAATCGGGGTGCCGGGCGTTTCCACAAAGGCCACCACGCGCGCACCGGCCTGACGGGCCTTTTTGACGGCTTCCAGGATTTCCGGCGTGTCACCGGAAGCGGAACTGACTATCACCACCGACCGATCGCTGAACCGGCGGTTGCCCTGGGTGTTGAAATCCGCCGCATGCTCTGCGTAGTAGGGCAAAGCGGTATAGGCGCGCAGATTGGCGTCCATGATCATGGCGTAGGTGATGGTTCCGCCCACGCCGATAAAGAACAGATTGGTATAGCCTTCCGCATGGATCTGATCCGCCAGCGCAATGAGCTGATCCTTGTCCGCCAGGTTGGCCCGGGCTTCCCGTTCCATTCGTTCCGCATCGAATTTCAGCATGATGATTTCCTCCTTGCGTTTTCCGTTCTGTGGGAGCATTGCTTTATCTCCGTAAAAAATTATATAAAATCCCCCCTGCCGGCGCAAGGGGGATCGGTTGTCAGTATCCGAACATTCCTTTGTCACAAAACGACCGGACGGTCAAAACAGGCGGCGATACTCGGTGGGGGTCAGGTTTTCCTGCTTGCGGAACGCGCGGATCAGCGCCAGGCTGTTGGTGTAGCCCACCTGCTCGGCGATGGCGCCGACGGTATCCTTTGTTTCCTTCAGCAGGCGTTTGGCCTTCTGGATGCGCATCTGCGATATGTATTCCAGCACGCCCATGCCCAGATCGCGCTTAAAGATGCGAAGCAGGTAGGACTGGGACAGATGGAACAGATCGGAAAGCTGGGATACCGTCATCATGGGATCCTGATAATTCTGGGCGATGTAGGCGCAAACCTGCTCGGTTTGACGGGAAATCGGATGGGCGCTTTCTCCTTCCGCCTTGGTTTCGGCTTCCTCCGCCTGCACCTTCATCAGGCTGGCCCTATCGGCCACCCGGACGGCGATGTTATAGGTTTCCATCAGCTGGATGCCGTCGCGCACCTCCGTATACGCCTGGGCAATGCCCTCCGGCCCGGTCACGGGATCGCTGAAGTAGCAGCGCAGCTGTACGCCGATGCGGCCTTCCACATAGGTGATCAGCGCTTCGCAGGCCTCCTGCAGCGCAGCCTTTTCGGCGGCCGCATCGGAGGAGGACGTCGGCTTGTCCTCCTTGAGGTTCAGCAGATAGTAAAAGCTGTTGTTATACGTGCAGCTTTGGCTGTTGTAGTGCCTGGACAGGAATTCCACCGCAAAGGAATCCAAACAATAGTTTATCAGGTCAAATACGTCTTCTCCCGTATCCCCGGAAACCTCGCTGACATCGGTATATCCGATGACATCCAGACAGAGCACTGCGAACATGTCGCTCTCAAAACCGGTCTGATAATCGCAGCAGCCCTGGCGGAAAACCTCGGCGCTGCGGATCTTGCCATGCATCACCCGGATTAGCCAGTTTTCCCGGATCTCCCGCATATGGCGGGAAATATTATCGCGGTAGCTGCCGTTTTCATCCAGCAGCCGCTGCATGCCCTCCTCCAGGGCAGCCAAATCATCCTTTGCGCCGCCCGTCTTTTCGATGAAGCGCCGGGTGATCCGGCGGATGCGCTTGGCTCGCTGGTGCGTGAAGATCACGGCCAGCAGCACCCCCAGACTCAGGGCCACCAGCGTGGTCAGCAGATACGTGTACTGCAGCCTGTGCAGCGGCTGATTAAAATACGCCAAATCGATCCCGGCCGCCACCTTCCAGGGGGAGGCGGACAGCCCGGCGGACAGGAACTGACAGTCTTTTCCGTTCAAAGGCATGGAAAACTCGTCCTCGCCCGTCAGGCGGATCAGGATCTCTTCGGTGATCGCAGGCCCGGAAGCGGGAGAAATCACCCGGCCTGACGCATCCAGCAGCCACACAGTCGCCCACTCATCCGATGCGTTTTCCAATACGCCCGCCACGGCTTGGGCATTGATGGACAGCAGACAGACGGCGTCCGGGTTGCTGCGGATCACGGAATCATAGACCAGCGCAGTCAGACGGCCCTGGCCGCCCGGCTGCTCAGATAGCAGCGTTTGATGGGCTGCGTACGCATTTTTCAGCTGGTCATCGGAAAGGCCAAACCGCACCGAAAGCTCCTGTATCCCGTTTTCACCCCGCAGGATCCCGGTGTTGGAGGCCGACACGCCCGAGTGCGTGAACAGCACCGCTATGCTCTCGATGCTGCCGTTATAGGCGATGCGGCGGATCAGCTCTTCCTGCAAATGCATGATGCCAAGCTTTTTATATACGTTCAGATCATTTTCCCGGCAGTACATCAGAGAAGCAACCTGGGAGGAGGCCAGGATCTGCCGTCCGGTATTGACGGCCTCGGCAAAGAGCCTGTCCAGCGTATCGGCGGCCTGGGACAGCACCAGGCGCTGGCTTTCCAGCAGATACGCATCCACCCTGCGGTACGCCTGAGAATAAAAAACCACATTGAACAGCAGGATGACCAGGATCAGGATAAAATAAGAAGACAGAATCCGCCCGAAAAGGCCGAACCTGCGCTGTCGGGACGATTTCTCGTTCTTCTGCATGCCGATCTCCTCCTGCAATCAGTATGACAATATAATACAACATAAGACGAAATAATTCAACCATGAAAAGCCGACGCAAACAGCCGTCAGCATGGCAAAAAAGGGAAATATTCGGCCAAGTGTTCGGGAAATGCATACGCTGCCTTTTATTGATACTTGCTTTCTTCCGCTCTTTTTCTCAAAATAGAGACAAAGAAAACGGCTGACCAAGCCGTAAAACGGAAAGGAGAAACAAGATGAAAAAGTTGCTTTCCCTGCTGCTGGCAGCCATCATGACGCTGAGTCTGTTTGGCGTCGCCCTGGCGGAAGAAGCCCCTCGCTATGACCTGGAAGCCCTTGGATTGCCCCTGTCCGAGGAAAAGATCACGCTCACCTTCTGGTGGCCCCAGGCGAAGGATCTGGGCGAGCTTTCTTCCCCCGGTGAAAGCGAGCTGATCCAGTATCTGGAAAAAATCACCAACGTGCACATCGACTGGATCGTGCCCGCAAGCGGTTCCGAAGACACGGCCTATCAGCTGCTGTACACCTCCGAAGAGATGCCGGATATCGTCATGCAGCGCCGCAGCCCCTACATGGTGTACCGCAACGGCCAGGACGCCGCCATCGAGGACGGCTACTTTGTGGATCTGAACGATTATGCCGACTGCATGCCCAACTATCTGGCCTTCCTGGAGACCCAGCCGGAATACAAGCCCATGGGCCTGACCGATACCGGCCGCCGGGAGGCCATGTACCAGAGCTTCTACCGTCCCTGCGAGACCGAATGCGGCATCGTGATCCGCAAGGACTTGCTGGACAAGGCCGGACTGGGTCTGCCTGTGACCTACGACGACTGGCACACCGTCCTGACCGCCTTCAAGGAAATGGGCGTCTATGCGCCGCTGTACCTGATGAACAACGGCGCCACCACCAATAACGAATGGTCTGCCGGCTTCGGCGTGGCGCAGGGCTTCTATAATGAAAACGGCGTCGTCAAGTTCGGCGCCATCCAGGAGGGCTGGAAGGAATATCTGACCCTGATGAATCAGTGGTACGCCGAAGGTCTGCTGGATCCCGATTTCATGGCCCGCACCGGTGAAGCCACCGATAAGGACACCGAAATGCTCTACAGCGACAACATCGGCGCCTGGTACGATTGGACCACCCGCTGCGACAGCAACTATGTGCAGCGCGGTGCACAGAACCCCGATTTCAAGGCTGTCGGCGTGACCCCGCCCAAAAAGAACGCCGATGACGTGACCCACCTGCGCTCCATCGATAACCGCACCAGCTCCCGCTATTCCATCTCCGTCTCCTGCAAGCATCCCGAAATCGCCGTTCGCTGGCTGGATCTGTTCTATTACTGGGATATCGCCCAGGATGCCAACTATGGCATGGACGACGGGCGTTCCTTCAATTATGGCGAGGATGGCAAGCGCTATCTGAACTCCGACTTCCGCTACAACAATCCGGAAGGCATCTCCTCCTCGGCGTTCTTTGCCAAGTATGGCTTCAAGGACCCGCCGTTGCGCATCCAGGATTTCCAGCAGGATATCTTCCTGCCGCTCCAGCGTCAGGCCATGGAGAATTGGACGGCTGAAAGCGCAAAGGACGATTGGATGATGCCGGTCAATATTACCATGAACGCAGAGGAAAGCAACACGTACAACATGATCATGGCGGACGTGACGACCTACGTCAACGAAAACGCCGTACAGTTCATTACCGGCGCCAAGAGCTTTGCCGAATGGGACGCCTATGTGGATACCATCCTGGGCATGGGCATTGAAGAAGTGGTCGCCATCGAGCAGGCTGCGCTGGATCGTTACAATAACCGCTGACGTCCTTGGGGAGGGGATGGCCTTTCATCCCCTCCCGCATGTTCCTCCGCCATCTTTTTGTGAAAGGCTTGAATCATCATGAGCAAAGAAATTTCCGGCATTTCTCACAAAAAGCAATCGCTCGGCTGGCGGATCAGGAAGGATCTGGTTTCCAACTGGTCGCTTTATCTGATGCTGCTGCCGCCGCTGCTCTATCTGATCATTTTCCATTACACGCCCATGGGCGGGCTTGTCATCGGATTTCAGAACTATAACTTCCGAAAGGGCATCCTGCACAGCCCCTGGATCGGGATTGCCAATTTTCGGCAGTTTTTTTCTTCCATGTATTTTTCCCGCACCCTGCGCAACACGCTGATCCTTTCGGCCTATGGCTTCCTCTTTTCTGTGCCCGCCGCCATCATCCTGGCGCTGCTGCTCAACGAAGTCCGCTCCAGCCTGTTTAAGCGCAGCGTGCAGACCATCTCGTATCTGCCCTATTTTATTTCCATGGTGGTCGCAGTGGGCATCCTGGCGGATTTCTGCAAATCCAACGGTCTTCTGACCCAAACGATCAATTTCCTTACCGGCGGCCGCAACACCAATCTGATGGGGCAGGCCAAGTTTTTCAGGGGTCTATTCATCGGCTCCAACATCTGGCAGCACGTGGGCTATAACAGCATCATTTATATGTCGGCCCTGGCCGGCATCGATCAGGAGCTGTATGAAGCTGCCAGGATCGACGGTGCGAACCGCTGGAAGCAGACCCTGCACGTGACCATCCCCGGCCTGGCGTCCACCATCATCGTGCTGCTGATCCTGCGGGTGGGAGAGGTCATGTCGCTGGATTACGAAAAGGTATTGCTGATGTACACCCCCGCAACCTATTCCACCGCCGATATCATCCAGACCTATGTATATCGCGTCGGCCTGGTGAATGGCAATTACAGCTATGCGACGGCTGTCGGTCTGTTTAATTCGGTTGTGAGCATTATCCTGATCGTCCTGGCCAACCGCGCCAGCCGGCGGCTCACGGAAACCAGCTTATGGTGAGGTGACAGTTATGACAGGCAGAATTCCTCGCACAAGACATCGCTTTATCAGCTTAAACCGCACCCGGGGTGAGTTTGCTTTCGGCATTTTCAATACCGTTTTCCTCTGCATCCTGTCTCTGATCTTTATCATGCCGGTTTGGCACGTGATCATGAGCTCCTTTTCCGATCCGGATATCGTGCAGGGCACCAGCACCCTGGCCCTGCTGCCCAAGGGACAAGCCACGCTGGGCGGTTACCGCCTGGTCTTTAAGAATCCAAATATCTGGCGCTCCTATCTGAATACCCTGCTGTATGAGCCATCCTTCACGGCGGTGGGTTTACTGCTGTGCATCCTTTCGGCGTATGTGCTCAGCCGCAAGGAACTGGGATCGCGCAAATGGCTCACCTTTGTCTTTACGTTTACCATGATCTTCAACGGGGGCCTGGTGCCAACCTTCATCGTCGTCAACCGGCTGAGGCTTACCGATACCCCCTGGGCGATGATCATTCCGGGGTCTTTCTCGGTCTATTATATGATCATCATGCGAACCAGCTTTTTGAGCATTCCGGATTCCCTGGTGGAATCGGCCAAGATCGATGGGGCCGGACATATGCGTATCCTTTTCCAGATCGTGCTGCCGGTTTCTAAGGCCGTGGTGGCTTCCATTTTTATGTTCCTTGTCATCAGGTGCTGGAACGCCTGGTTCAACGCATCCATCTATTTGCAGAAACGGCGGGATCTGTATCCGCTGCAGCTGTACCTGCGGGAGATCATCCTGCAAACCAGCGACACGCTGGATAGCACATTGGTGGCCGAAGCCTCCGATATATCCGATATGGATAAATTCCGTCCCATTACAAAGTATTGCACCATCACCTTTTCGATCCTGCCGATGCTGATCCTCTACCCCTTCGTCCAGAAGTATTTTGTGAAGGGCGTCATGATCGGCTCGATCAAAGGATAAAGCCGCCGCTTCCTCCCGGGGCTGCTGCACAATGCGTGCGGCAGTCCCTTTTATATTGGGCATTGGAATATCGCAAAAACCGAGTTAATTTTGAAAAACCAAAAAAGTTTGGAAATAAGCCTGACAAAGATAACCTTAGTCCATTCAAACTGTATTCAGCATTTCGACGCTTTCTGCACTGCAAAAGTCAATAATCATTACTTTCTTCGAATAATCTATAATCAGAGTTCCTGCAGTCCGGTATATTTTGCATAGAACCCGTCGCCTCTCAACGCGATGCACTGTTCAAAACGCTTCAGGTCTGTTGCAGAACGATACTCGACAGATGCCAGAAAACACTTTACATGGAACTTTTCCTTGTACGGTAATGCTCCTTCTGCTTCACAGTTATACCGAAAAGTCCGTAAAAGATATCACTGATAACATCTTCAACCCCTGTTTTCCAAATTCGTTTTTTTGAATCGGGGGGATAATCCCCCCGGTTTAGAAAACCATTCCCGGGACGGTCTCGATAATATGCTATGCTTTTGACAAGTTGTCAAACATAATGCGTAAAACAAAATATGCAAGAAAGGCAAGGTACATTAAATGAAGAAACAGAAAAATATGGTTAAGAATACATCTTTCAATCCTGAAGGAATGATTGCCATTGATCAGCCGAAGTTCAACGTGATCATTGCTGATCCGCCCTGGAGTTGTAATCAGATAGGTAACTACGGAGCCTGTAAACACTACGATTTAATGACTCAGGAGCAGATCAAGGCAATGCCGATTGCAGACCTGACTGCCGAGAACGCAGTGCTCTTTCTCTGGATCACGTCCGGTGCCAAAGGCCGACATGCTGGCGAAGAGGTAATGAAAGCCTGGGGATTTGATTATAAAGATGATCTCATGGAAGCATTCAAAGCGGCTTTTGGGCGGAATTATCAGCTTGCCAGCACAAAGCTTTTGGATGCTGTGAACGGCATCGACAAGACCATCTCAGTACTTCAGAAGACGAAAGAAAGCCTCCTCGCTTCAGAAAACCAGCTTCGTCTGGCAAACAACAAGGCAGAGGATCTCAGTATTAAAAGGCTGACCAAAGGAGCCCCTTCCGTTGCAAAGTTGCTTGCAGAGGTAAATGAAGCTCAAAATGGAAGCGAGGCAATCACGGGAAACTGATGAGGGTTTGTTGCCAATTCATGTGTCCATTTTACGGGAAAGACACTATAAAGACACTGCAAAGACACCTTGAGGCCACCTGGCATCAGTGGTAATGAAATGTATCATGTAAAAGCGGATCGAGAGCACCGGCAAAACGCTGGTGCTTTTCTTTATCTCCTTGGCAAAAAGCTCCAACTGCTTTCCCCTCTTATAAGCTCTGCGTCTGAATGCCGCAGGGCTATTTTGGTGCTATCCAGACATTCAGACAGGATGATACGAAGACTTCCTCATGGCTGTTGATACTCGTGCGAAGCAATTTGAAAAAAATTTTGAAAGAGGTTTCCAAAAGGCCCGATTTTGGACATTAGATGATGACTCTCGTGCTGAGAAAATTTTCTGGAGGTGGTGTCACTTTGCCCGATTTTTCCCATGTAGGGGTGAGGGGTGTCTGGCTAAATGTGTAGCGTGAGTTTCGCCCTGGCAAAAAAATTTCCTCAGGTGTTTCCAAAATCGCTGATTTTCGCCATGTAGATAGGGAGGGGCAAATGAAAGGAGAGCTGCCTGTATGAGGATAGTACCCTCTGAAGACTATGCTGGGCACTGTGCCTCTGCAAAAAATTTTCGAAATTGGTTTCCAAAAAGCTCGAATTTGGACATTTAAAAGTGAAGGGAGAAAACGACGATGACGATCTGCGTGCTGGAAAATTTTCTGGAGGTGGTGTCATTTTGCCCGTTTTTTCCCATGTAGGGGTGAGGGGGGTCTGGCTAAATGCGCAGCTTGACCTTCGCCTTGGCAAAAAATTTTGCTCAGGTGTTTCCAAAATCGCCGATTTTCGCCATTTATAGGCGATGAGCTTCCCCTCATCATTCGCTGGCATCGCCAGCGAAGCGCACCTTGACAATCAGGGCCACGTTTCCAGATCTGTCCAAACCGCGAAGATCTTCCTCTTCGGAAGGGAGCGCCGAAAGGACCGGCAGTGAGCCAAACAAGGTTTCTTGCCA
>CACYNZ010000066.1 GCA_902775835.1 uncultured Eubacteriales bacterium
TTCCGGGCTTTTTGTTGCCGGCATGGCTGATATAGATATCGTCCAGCAGACGGAACATGTCATCGGAAAAACCCGTATGCGTCAGATGCGTGTAGGTGACCGACGCGATGGGGAGCGTGAAGCCGAACTGCTGATTGATCTGTGCGGCGGCACCGGCGATGTACTGCTTGCTGCCGCCGATCTGGCGCTCCATCTGCGCGGAATTGAAGCAGCTGTGCAGGGCCTCTTCCCGGTTGAAGCCGAGGTCGAGCCTGGAGCGGAACATGGTGCAGACGAGGGCGTCGGACTTGTTCATCAGTTCTTTCTGGGAGAAGGTGACCGGGACGGTCATGACACAGTTATGCGTGGTGCTGCTGCTCAGCATGCTGCGCATATCCGCGATAATGTTGATCAGCACCACATTGTCCGTGCCCGGCAGGACGGAGCAGATCGCCTGAGCGATATAGGTGGTCATGACGGCGAACTGGCTTACGTCATACGCTTTGCTCTTTTCCCGGATATCGTCAAGGCTGATGGCGAGTGAGTGAATGGCGCAGCTGTCCTGATCTTCCTCAAGCAGTTCGTCCGGAAAGACCGTGGGCTTGAGGGAACTGGGCTGGAAGAGGCTGGGACAGTCCTGCGTTCCGTTCTTTCTGACGCTGCACTCTGTGTCCTTTTCCAGGTACTCAGGCGTGACAGTTTCCAGGGTGGCTGCTTTCCCGGGATCGCAGTTCATTCTGACTGCCGGGACAGATCATACCGTGTTTTTTCAGATTTGTAACGGACAGACCGGTATCTGTGGTCTGATGTTCTGCGGACTGACCAGGCGCAGGGTGCGGCATGTGCGGGCAGTCTGTTATAAGCCGCTGTCGGGATGACGAAACTGTCATTTTTACAGCGGCTATTCAGGCTGCCCGGAGGGGATCCGGAATTCCGGCGTGTCATATGGGCCATGCGCCGTCTGCCCGGAGATGTCCTGAGCGATGCACTCAGAAAAAAATCAGGGAGTGGGAGAAATCCATTCGCGGTTTCGTCTGTATAGGTGAAAGGGGTGAACAGCAGTGAACCATGCTGCGGCATCCGGCATGAACCGGGAAGCGAGAATCCGCGGTTGGATTGAGGCATATGCGGATTCTGTTCTGCATGTATGCTTTCTCTATCTGTCCGACCAGGGCCAGGCGGAAGATGCGGCACAGGATACCTGGGTGAAAGCATGGAAGCACATGGAGGATTATGAACGTGGAGATATTGTGAACGAAAAGGCATGGCTTCTGCGCATAGCCATCAATACCTGCAGGGATTACCGGCACTCGGCCTGGTTCCGGCATGTTGACCGGAAGCAAGCGCTGGAGAATCTGCCGCCGCGGGTGACGGCTGTGGACATGGAGGATCGGTCGCTCACCCTGACTGTCATGGAGCTGCCGGACCGGTATAAGCAAGTGATTCTTCTGTACTATTATCAGGGGCTGACCTTGCAGGAAACAGCCGATGTACTGGGCGTATCCCAGTCATCTGTTCAGCGGAGGCTGCGGAAAGCGGAAGCACTGCTGAAAAGCGTACTGGCAGGAGGTGAGGCAGATGAAGGATAAGCGCTTGGAAGAAAGGATTCAGCAATCACTGAACGCGGAACTCTCCGGGCTGTGTACCAGTGTCCGGCAGCGCGAGAGATATTTTGAAAACGCAACAGGAGGACGAAACGTGAAAAGAAAGATACCGGCTGCTCTTGTACTGGCGGCAGCGCTTCTGCTGCTTACTGTGACGGCACTGGCGGCAGTGCTGCTTTCACCAAGAGAAATTGTGGAGGAAATCGCGGTGCCGATGGCCCAGGGCAATACACAGGAAAACTATTCCTATGATGAAATGAAACAGCTCATCACCGCGCTGAATGAAAATGGAATCACGCTTGACGAGGGCTCGCGGCTCATGCAGGCCTTCCATGCGGGACATGGGTTCTGGGAACGGGATGCGGTGCGGGAAATCTGCCTGGCGGCCTTTGGCGCGGATGAAGGCGCATGGAGCATTGAACAGAAACACTGGCATGGAGAAATGATGGTGGCCATCGGGGCGTACGGCATGAATGTGAATCTCATCCCCGGAGAAGGGGATATGAGCATAGAGGAAGCCCGCGCCTATGCTGTCAGGGCGCTGAAGGAAGCCTTTGGAGCGGAACTGCCTGAGCAGAGCGATGATGTATGGACGGTCTACGAATCCTTCAGTCTGGGTCTGGACCTTGAAACCGGCAGTTATCCGCCTGAGAAAGCTGAGTGGGGGTTTGTGTACAATGACCGCAGCACGGGCAGAATGATTTATTCGGTCGGTTTCGGACGCACCGGGGGCGGGCTCAGGACCTGGAAACAGGACGATGCGGACAGAAGCCGGGACGGCGCGGTGCATATCATGGAAAACCCGTATCCTCTGGAAAGGGATGCCATCAGGGAGTACGGGGAGGTCATGTATTTCTGGCCTTCGGAAGTGCTCTGTGAAGTCTACGGTGAGGATTACGCGGTTCCGTCCGCGGACGAATATGATCATGCTCTGATGCTGGCGGAACAGGCGATTGCTGAGCGGTATGGGAGCGATGCCCTGGAACGGCTTGGAAAATACCAGGTTGGTCTTCTGCACCGCGAATTTGATGACACTGAACTTAGTCGCGTGCAGCATAACTGGGATTTCATGTTCACTACGGATTCCGAGTATCTTTCCGACGGCTACCGGGTGCAGTTTGTGCAGTTGCTGTATACAGATGGCCGGGAAGAGAATGTGGAATGGAGCGTGGAAATGGCCAATATGGGAAACGGCTGATGCGGGAAATGCCCGGAGGATGTATGCCTCCGGGCGTTTTCCGTTGCGTACCGCGGGCGGCTCGGATATAATGCGTATAGATCTGAGAAACCGAATACACGCTGTTTCCTTCTTTCCCAAAGGCAGCATACAGCGGATGAACAGGGGGATAGACCGGCATGAATCAGGAAAAACGGGTGACCAAGTATGAACATATACTGGACAGGGGGCAGCAGACGGCGGCGCAGCTGGAGTCGGCCCTGAGGGCGTATGAGGAAATCCAGGACGAGGTGAAGGCACTGGAAACCTATTATGCCGGGCCGGAATGGAAGGAAGACTTTGCGGCGGATGAGCGGGGCATGTTTCCGGATACCCTGAAGCGGGGCGTGCTCTCGGAAGATGCCGTATATAATCTCCTGGAGCGGTTTCAGGAAGTACGGGAGGACATGCGGCGCCTTGCGCAGGAGTGAGGGGCAGCAGGGTAACCAGTCGGGTGGTGCGTTATGAAAAAAGTTCTTCATATACTGAGAGCACGGTGGTCCAACATGAGCCTGTCCCTAAAGACACTGCTCCTGCAGGCCATCCTGATTGTTGCGCCGTTGATTCTCTGCTTTCTGATTCTCATGCATTCCGTGACGGCGGATACCCTGGTCAATGCGGCACGCACCGGCTATGACTATGGCCGGTATACCATGAACAGCTTTGAGGCGCAAATGCTGCAGATCAAGGCTGCGTCCAATGTGGTGGCGGAAAGCCGGCTTGTGGGCACGCCCCTGACGTTCAGAAAGTGATAGAGGACGAGGACGCGAAGCAGCGGGTGCAGATGTTCATACAGAACACGATCCGGGGCAACCGGAATGTGGAGGCAGCCATTATCTACGCAACCCGGGAGGCCGTGCCAGAGACGACGGAAATCTTCCCTGTCTGGCCGAATCCTGAGGACGATGATCCTTGGGCACTCCTCGCTTCCCGGCAGTCCACGCAGCTGAATCACCTGTCCATTGAGGAAGGACACTTTGACGAGAACGCGAACTGGGTGATTGACTTCTAGCGCAACGGCGATCAGACCAACTATGAGATTTTCCTGCACGGCGGCGAAATCGTGCATATCCGGCTGAACCCGGGCATGACAATGAAAGTTCACTGATTTTCTTCTGCTTTTGTGCAGGAGTGACAGGGGGCACAGCGAAGCACTCTTGCCTTGGTGCGCAATTACGCACGGGGAGTCCATTTCGCAGTGCTCCCTTTTCTTCGGAAAACGGGCAGAATCCATGAATGGACAGGTGGGGGAAACGCATGAATCCGGTATTATGGGCAAGCAGTGAAGACAGAAAGACGGATCCGAGCCGGGTGGGCTTGATCCAGCTGGCATACCCGATCCTTCTGGAAAGCATACTCCGGTCCACGGTCAGTCTGATCGACGTTGCGTTTCTGAGCCGCGTGTCCGACAGCGTGGTCAGCGCGGTCAGCGTGGCCGGACAGTATATCATGCTGTCCATGATCCTGGCCATGTCCGTTTCCTCAGGCACCCTGGTGTGCATCAACCAGGCGCTGGGCATGAAGAACCGGAGCAAGGTCAACCGGTATGCGAGCCTTGCCGTGGTGACCAATCTGCTGCTGGGGCTTCTGTTCGGGCTGGTTTTCCTCATGATTCCGGAATTCATGCTGGGAATCATGACGCTTGACGCGGAAGCCGCTGAGGCGGCAGCGCTCTATATGCGCATCTATGGCGGGCTCATGATCTTCCAGTGTGCGGAGATCGTGTTCTCAAGCATCTGCCGGTCCATCGGAAAGACAAACGCGCCGCTCATCATCAATCTGGTGGCCAATATCGTCAATGTGGCCGGCAATTATATCGCAGTGTTCCACCCGGAACTGCTCGGCATCAGTCAGGTGGCCGGTGTGGCCGCGGCCAGCGTGCTCAGCCGCGTGGTATCCCTGTGCATTGCCGCGGGTGTGGCCTGCGGCGCGGGCATCCGGATTTCACTGAAACATTTCCGTCCGTTCCCGAAGGAGGATTTCCGGCTGATGCTCTCCATCGGGATTCCCGGCGGTGTGAGCAATATTGCCTATTCGCTCAGCCAGCTGGTGACCACGTCCATTATCTCCCTGACCGGTACGGTGATGGTGGCCACCAAGGTCTATGTATCCAATCTTGTGCATTACATTGCCCTGGTGGGCATGTCCTTTTCCCAGGCCAGCAGCCTGATGGTGGGCTACCGGGTGGGCGCCGGAAAATATGATGAGGCCAATTATATCCGGGCATTGGTCACAAGAGTGGCCGTTCTTTCCAACGCGTTCTTCTCCATTGCCGTGATTCTTCTGCGCGTTCCGCTCATGCAGATCTTTACCGCGGACGAGGTGATCATCCGGACGGCATCGATTGTTTTCCTGATCGACTTTGTGGTGGAGATCGGGCGCGCCTTGAACAATTCCCTGGCCGGCGCGCTGCAGGCGGCCGGGGATGTGACGTACCAACTCATTGTGAACCAGGCCAGTGCCTGGATCGTGTCCGTGGGCGGTGCGTATCTGTTCGGGATTGCGCTGGGATGGGGCCTGTACGGTGTCTGGGTCGGGTTTGCCCTGGATGAGATGACCCGCGGCCTGATCCTTCTGCACCGGTGGCGGAGTCAGAAATGGATCGCTGTGGCGGAAAAGCGGCGGAATGTGATCGCAAAGTAAACAGGCATGCAAAAACGCCTCTCGTCAGGAGGCGTTTTCGTATGGCCGGATCAGAACAGGTCCAGCATGCTGTCCAGGTAGATCTCTTCCCGGACTCTGAGCTGGTATTCCGGACGCGTCATGTAATAGAGCAGGAATTCCAGATTAATGGCGCTGCCCAGGGAACGGCCCTCAATCTTGAAATGCGAGAACCCGGCGGGCATATAGACATGCTGAATATCCTGGATGCCGATGAAGCCGGGATTTTTCATGGCGTCGGAAAACCGGTATCCGCGGGAAGCGTCCGGAGATGCGCAGACATGGTCGGGGCAGTCCTCGCCCAGGTTCTTCCGGCTGACGTTCTCATAGCATGCCCGGCGCTCGGGACAGTCAAACCAGCAGCATTCGTTGCACAGGAATTCGACTTTCTGCCGGAGTGCCTGCGGCAGGGTGTTCAGCTGCGGAAACGCGTGATTCAGCCGGAAATCCGGAACCACATACCGGAATTCGCTGCGCTCAAGCTCTTTTTCAAGCGCGTCAAACCCTGTCAGCACCTTGGTGGTGGAGGAGACAAAGTAGAAGCCGGGATACCGCTCTCTGAGATAGGTGAGCAGAAGGTCCGAGGCGATGATGACGCCGCTCTGCACCGGGCCGCTGTGCTCGAACAGGGCACAGACGGCGTTGCAGGTTCTGTCGGATAGATGTTCTTTTCGCAGAAGGGAATTGCTGAAGGTGAGACGCGCGGAAATTCCGAACTCGCGCATGAGCGCCGCCACGTTTTCCGGACTTTCATCCCCGGCTCCGACACGGCCGCCGCCCCAGATGCATCCGGAAGGCGCGCCGTAGATGGAACCGATCTCGCACCAGTCATAGAAGTATTCCCGGTGCGAGCGGTAAAGCGGCAGAAAGGTGCGGTACAGTTCATAGAATTCAAAAAGGCCGGGGAGATGATAATATGCTTTCATGCTGTTTCATGGGCGGCCGGTCCGTCCGCGCGGAGCGGAAGACGGCCATGCTGTACGGTCAGAGATGATATGTTTCATGCCTTTTCCGGGGTCAGAAGATCCTGGATCAGTTCGTCACTGCTCTGGGGCGTCCAGTGGCCTTCCAGACAGATCTGCATGCCAGTGGAGCGCACGGAAGAAGCGAGACTTGCAGCGAGCACCGGATCCTTTTCCCAGGTCGGGAAAACACCGCTGGCCGCGTCACCCAGGAACAGCACGCTTTCGCCGGGCACTTCCACCAGGGTGGAATCATCCGTGTGCGGGGATTCAGTCGGGAACAGACGGATGGGACAGTTTCCGGCATCCAGGCGCACTTCGCCTGTAAACACCATGTCCGCCGGTACCACGGTTACGGGCTGGCCGCCTGCGTATTCCCTGCGGATGGTTTCATCCATGTCAAGGAAAAATCCGGCGCCGGATTCAGCGAGCCTTTTCCGGAAACCCCGGAGCAGGGCATCCGTCCTTTCGCCGGCCAGGCACAGGCCGTGAACGGCATGCATGCCGAAGGTATGGTCCCAGTGCCAGTGCGTCAGCACGGTGAGACTTGGGAGCGGAAGGCCGGCTTCCTCCAGGGCACGGTAGAATGCTTCCGTGTGGGCCCTGGAATGCCCGGCGTCCACGGCCAGACTCCAGTGATCCCCGCGGATATATCCGAGATTCGGGCGGTCCCGTTCTTTCTCAAAGGGCAAAAACCAGATGCGCTCACTCAGTCTGTTCAGTTTCAAGGCAGGATCACCCTCCGTCAGACAGCTTGGATATGGCTCGGGAAAGAGAGCCGGGCACGGCTCTGCATGCTGACTTTATCATGTCCGGATGGGTGGGTCAACCTGCTTCCGTGCGGTCTGGAAATATGCGCTGCGCGGCATCCCGGTATTGCAAAATGCCTGCGCATGCGATATAAGTTTTCAAGATGCTGTGCTGCGCTTTCTGTTCTGACATCATCGACGATCCGGAGACGGGACAGGATGCGGCGGGACGGGATATATGTCCGAAAGACACAAAGACCGGGTGGATTCGCGCAGCAAAAAACGGGGTGAACACGTATGAAGACGAAAAACTGTGCGATGGAAAGAATACTGGCTCTGCTGACAGCTGTGATGCTGCTTTGTACGCTGTTTGGCTGCGCTGCGGCGGAGGAGGAACCGACGGATGAAGGCGGGGTTCCGGGCCTTACTCCGCACCTGCCCCAGAAGGTCACGGAATATGATCTGGACTATGAAACAAAAACCTGGCAGCCTGTCCGGAGCTGGACCTATACCTATGAAAACGGGTATCCGGTGCTCGTGGACTGCCATGAGATTGACCTGGATGTGCATGTAGTGTCCGCCTACCAGTATGAGTTTGAGAACGGCGTACCTGTGAAGAGAACGTTCACGGATGAAACGTACGGACGTGTGACGACGGTGGAGTATGTGAAGGGAAAGCCCTACAATATCACCACCCTGAGCAATGACGGAGTCTATACGAGCAGGGACTATTTCCAGTACGCCGGCGGTGTTGACTACTTCACCCTGGTTCTGCATGAACATCACAGTGTCTATCCGGACGAACCTGATATGAATGATGACGCGGAGGAAGTGGACGCGGTTTCCGTTACGTCAGCTAACGGACTGCTGGTCCGGACGATCAATACGGGCATGTATGCCAACTGGATACCGTCAACGGAAAAGGAATGGCTGCGGTTTAACGGCACCTATTCAGCCACCTATGACAGCGACGGGATTGTCGTCAGCACTTCCGTTGTGTACAGAACAGGTAATTCCGGGGTGGACGGCCGGTTCGATGCCTACAGGGAAAACGGCCAGATCACAGAGGCGACCGTCCTCAATCCGGATGGCACTTCCTGGAGCGGAATGACCAGGTTTGTATTCGAATACACGGATACGGAAATCTCTGCCGCAAGGTATGCAACCATGATCAACAGCTTCCTTCTGGGAGAAGAAAACAACTATTACAAGTTCTTCTGGTATTGATGCCGGGAATGACCTGCCTGCGTGAAGAGAACGCAGTGCATTCTGCCCGGCCTTGCCGGCACGGGATTTCCAGTGTGGTTCTTCAGTACCCTGCCATGGGTCGGGGTACTTTTTCGATGCGGAGCGGAAGCTTAAGGGCGGGGAGATCCGGCGTTTGCAGAATAGCCCGGGTATATGCCAGGGGAAGGAGCCGGCAGACATCTCCGCCATGATCTTCCATGGGAATTTCTGCCGGGATGCTTTATGGACGTGGCGGTTATCTGGTACAATGGACGCGGCACGGAATTTCTGTCAGGAGTCTGAACCACCGCGGCATACAGCGGGGGTCTGGGAGGAGAAAGGCATGGAACAGCAGTTGAAACTGTGGTACCGGCAGCCTGCCGGCTGTCATGAGGAAGCGATGCCCATCGGCAACGGGAGTCTCGGCGCACTTGTTTTCGGAGGCGTGAACCGGGAAGAGCTTGCCCTGAATGAAGATTCACTCTGGTCCGGGTATCCGAGGGACAAGAACCGGCCGGAAGCCGCCGGATACCTGAATGACGCCCGGAACCTGATCTGGGAAGGCCGTGTGGTGGAGGCGGAGAAGCTGATCCAGGACCATATGCTGGGTGAATATACAGAGGCTTATATGCCCCTGGGGCAGATGTTTCTGGAATATGCCTATCCGGGTGAGGGCAGCATGACAGAATACGAGCGCTCGCTGCTGCTCAATGAAGCGGTTTCCAATGTATCCTATCGCGTGGACGGGACAAGGTATCAGCGGGCATACTTTGCCAGCTTTCCGGATCAGGCAATTGTGTGCATGCTCAGGTGCGAAAAGCCGGAGATGCGGGTACATGTCAGGTTTGATTCCCTGCTTTGCCATCAGATCCGGACCGGGGAGGAAGGAACACTGGAAATTTCCGGTCAGTGCCCGGAACACGTGGACCCGAATTACTGTCCGCGGGAGGAACGGGTGCAGCAGGGCAGCCGGGGGCGGAAATTCCAGGCGGCCTGCCGGATACTGGATACGGACGGCGATGTGGAAATCTCGGAACAGGCACTGACGGTATCCGGTGCCACGTTCCTGGTGCTTGCTTTCCATATGGGAGACAGGCCGTCTTTCCCGCTGAAGTCCGGATGGGAGGAGCTGAAGGCACGGCATGTGCAGGATTACACCCGCATTTTTGACCGGGTGGACCTGTATCTCGGACCGCAGGATCCGGCTCCGACGGACGAGCGCCTGGAAAAGGTCAGGCATGCGGATACGGATCCGTCCCTGTACGCGCTTTATTTCCAGTACGGGCGGTATCTGCTGATCGCGTCCTCACGGAAGGGGAGTCAGCCGGCGAACCTTCAGGGCATCTGGTCCTGGGATATGACGCCGCCCTGGTCCAGCAACTGGACGACCAACATCAATCTGCAGATGAATTACTGGCATGCCTGCAGCTGCAATCTGCTTGAATGCATGGACCCCTACTTTGATCTTCTGAAGCGGATCTGTGCAAACGGCAGGGAGACCGCACGGACGCACTACGGATGCCGGGGCAGCGTACTGCATCACAATACGGATTACTGGGCCAGCACCAATCCGACCGGCATCTTTTACGGCGGGGACAGGGGAGATGACGGCAGCGTCACCTGGTCCTTCTGGGTGATGGGCGAGGCCTGGATGTGCCAGGCACTGTATGAATATTATGAATATACGCATGATGAGGCTTTCCTGAGGGACACGGTGTATCCGATTCTCCGGGAAAATGCCCTGTTCCTCAATGACTGGCTGGTGGAGCGTGACGGCGTGTTCGAGTCCCTGCCTTCCACCTCCCCGGAAAACCGGTTCCTGACCGCGGACGGTCAGTCCTGCTGTGTATCCCGCAACTGTGCCATGGATCTGGAACTGATCCGTGAAGTGTTCACGCATTTCCGCAGGACCTGCGAAATCCTCGGTCTGGATGACCCGCTGCTTGCCGAAACGGAGCACAAGCTCCGGCATCTGGCCCCGATTCAGATCGGCAGCAGGGGACAGATCCTGGAATGGGGAGAGGAATACGGGGAAGTGGAGCCAGGGCACAGACATGTATCCCTGCTCTACGGACTGTATCCATCGGACCTGTTTGAAGGGAATCCGGAAATGATGGAGGCGGCCCGGAAGACGCTGCAGCTGCGGATCGAGAACGGCGGCGGATATACGGGCTGGAGCTGCGCCTGGCTGATCAGTCTGTATGCGGTGCTGGGCGACCGCGAAAATGCTGCCCGTTACCTGCACGTGCTGCTCTCCCGGTCCACGTATCCGAACATGTGGGACGCGCATCCGCCGTTCCAGATTGACGGAAACTTCGGCGGAGCCGCGGGCATTGCCAATATGCTGGTGCAGGACCGCGGCGGAGAGGTGCGAGTGCTTCCTGCGCTTCCCGAAAACTGGAAGGACGGGTATGTGCGCGGACTGCGGATCCGTGGAGGGAAGACCATTGATATTGAGTGGAAGAACGGACAAGCCGTGAGTACGGAAATCCATCCGGCCTGAATGAGAGGCGGAAAGCGGTGACCGGCATCCGGATTCCGATGCGGATGAGGAGGAAAACGCGTGAAGATTGTTCTGCTTGAGCGTGACAGTATTGGCGGGGATATGGATGTTTCCTGCTATGAGGAGCTGGGAGAGGTCGTCGCCTACGGCAGCACCAGGACCGAGGAGGAAGTGAAGGCGCGCACGCGGGATGCGGACGTGGTGATTGCCAACAAGGCACCTATGACCCGGAATGCCCTCTCGGAAGCCGGACAGCTCAGACTGATCTGCATTCTTGCCACCGGGTATGACAACTGCGATACGGCCTGGTGCCGGGAACAGGGAATCCGGGTATGCAATGTGGTCAACTACAGCACGGCCATGGTGGCTCAGCACACCATTACGCTGGCACTGTGCCTGACCCAGCATATCCTGCATTATGATGCGTTTGTCCGCGGCGGCGCGTACAGCGCGCAGCCTGCCTTCTCCTGCTTTGATGTCGTCTTTCATGAACTGGATGGGAAGACCTGGGGCATTGTGGGCATGGGCCATATCGGCCGGCGCGTGGCCGCGATCGCATCCGCGCTGGGATGCCGGATCATTACGCATTCCCTGACCGGGCGGACAGGAGGACATGCGTGGGAGCAGGTGGACAGGGAACAGCTGCTGCGGGAAAGCGACATTCTGTCGCTGCACTGTCCGCTCAGCGATCTGTCCCGGCATTTCATGAACGCTGACGCATTCAGGCTGATGAAGCCATCGGCGTATCTGATCAATGTGGCCCGGGGCCCGGTAGTGGACCAGCGGGCACTGTATCAGGCGCTGATGGACGGAGAAATAGCCGGGGCCGCCATGGATGTCATGGAGAAGGAACCGATCCCGGCGGATGATCCGCTGCTGCGGGTAAAGGACAGCGGAAAGCTGATCATGACGCCGCATCTGGCCTGGGCCAGTGTGGAGGCCCGGAAGCGGTGCATGCTGGGGGTATATGAGAACATCCGTGCATGGATGCGCGGAGAGGAAAGGAATGTTGTCAACGGCTGATGCCGGACGGCAGGGAATTCAGAGAAGGCGCGAAATTCCCGACACCTGGGGTGCCGTGCCTTCTTTTCATGTTCCGGTATCTGAGGAAGCAGGGGAATCTGGTCCGGACTGTCCGTGTGCACAGGACAGTTAGTCATTCCTGCCAATTGATAGAGAAATGTAACTCTTCTGTAACCATTCACGTGGTATAGTGCACAACAGGATAGTGTGAACTGGAGGGACAAGGGTGACCGTTAATAACGGAAAGCCGGAAATGACCAACATAACCCCAGAGTATGCTGCAATCGGACAGAGAATGCGCCTGATCCGGAAGCGAAAGAATCTCACGCAGCGCGGCATGGGACAGATCCTGGGCATGTCAGGAGCCACGGTGTGTCAGAATGAGAACGGCGTGTTCTCCGGGATGAAATATCTGGAGCATTTTGCGGAAAAAATGCAGATCAGCCGGAACTGGCTGCTGACAGGAGAAGGCGAGAGCGGGGTGGAAAAGAGTCTTGATCAGAGAACCCCGGCACAGCGCCTGATCGAAATGCGCCAGGATATGGGTCTGAGCCAGACCGCGCTGAGCCGTAAAATCGGTGTGCAGAGCACAAGCATTTCCCTGATTGAGCATGAGCGCATTTCCATGAGCGCAAAGTTTGCCCAGCGGGTGGAAGATGAACTTGGGATAGGGGCCGACTGGCTTCTTTACGGGGATGAAAGCCAGAAGCGCTGGCCGTGCAGCGGGCGGATGATTGATTATCTGCGCCGGCATCCGGAAGAGCGCAGAAAGATCTGGATGGAAATGCGCGGCAACCGGGATCAGGATATGTTCCTGTCCAAGACGGATGACAATCCAGGCAACCGGATTCGTACCGCCAGAATCAAGGGCGGGATGAATCAGCAGATGTTTGCCAGGAAAATCCAGGTTCAGCAGTCCACGGTTTCAAGGATTGAGAACGGGGACATCCATATTACCGATGATATGATGCAGCGGATCTGCGAAGCATTGGGAGCCGATGAAAACTGGATTCGGCATGGTGAAAATGAGTGAATAAAAATTTGTGCACAAGGCAGGAGTATTCCAGTTCGTGTCGAAAGAGATAACACAAAGACTTCTGTTTTCTATTTTCGACCAGTTTGGAAGGAGGCTAAGGATGCTGACGCCAGTGCGATTAGATGCGCTGCTGGCGGTCTGCGAAGACAGAGCAGCGGTGCGCGACAGTTTAAAGGAAGTGGATACGGAGAATTTGCGAGAATTTGTAACAGTAGCCGCTTCGCTGATGGCCGAACGCAGACCTGATGTTCTGTCCCTTATGATTCGTGCACTTGCTCAGGGATGTGTCACAGGAAATTGTGATGAGGCTCTGCAGAGCGCTGCCGCAATAGCCATAGAAGGGCTGGGGGCAAGACGTCGGGTAGAAACGAACGAACACGTAACACTTCACATGGACTGACCGACGCTTTCATGAATGCAAGCAGCTGTAGAAACCGGAAAGTACGGATTCCGGAATTTACGGCTACTTATTTTTTTGGCGTTTTGAACCCACTCGGCGCTTGCGGCGCCAAAGATTCGATATCATAGGCCCTTAACATAAATAACGGGGT
>CACYNZ010000067.1:0-13484 GCA_902775835.1 uncultured Eubacteriales bacterium
TTATGCTTTCTTCGTCAAAACGCCCCACTGACCTCCAGTGGAAAGTGAAGGCTGAGCCTTCAGACTGGAGGGCACCATGACCAACGAGCAGAGAGAAAGAATCACCGTGCTGCGGCATCAGGGACAGGGTTATGCCACGATAGCCAACGCGGTCGGTCTGTCAAAGGATAGCGTCAAGGCATTTTGCAGGAATCACGGTCTTGCAGGCGTTAAGGCCGAATCCAAAGGCGAAAATGTCCACGCCGATAATACCTGCGCCAACTGCGGTGCGCCGCTTGTGCAGACACCCGGCGTGAAGAAAAAGAAGTTCTGCAATTCCACATGCAGACAGACCTGGTGGAATACACATCCGGCGCAGGTCAATCGCAAGGCGCTGTATCCGTTCACCTGTCCTGCCTGCGGGAAAGCCTTTACAGCCTACGGAAATAACCACCGCAAGTATTGTTCACGCGGATGCTATATTGCCGACCGCTTCAAAGGCGGTGACGGATCGTGACGACCGAAGAATATCGGAACGATATGCTATATCACGCAGCGCTGTCCATCGGAAAGAGCATGCTTGAAAAGGGCCTGATCAGTGAAGAAGAGTACGCGGAAATGGATACCGTCCTACTCCAAAAATACCAACCATATATGGGGATTCTACTCTCGGATAATGCTTGCTATGTACCTTCTTCAGAGGCATAGATAGACGTGCTGAAAGGAGGGACTACGCTTGAAAACAGTTGAAAAGATCGAGCGGAAAAGCCCAGCCTGCCCCAGAAGAAAGCGCGTTGCTGCGTATGCCCGAGTCTCCGTTGAGTCCGCGCGGATGCAGCATTCGCTTTCTGCCCAGATCAGCTATTACAGCGCGCTGATCCAGAAAACGCCGGAATGGGAATATGCAGGCGTGTATGCGGATTACGGGATCTCCGGAACCGGCACGCGAGACCGCGACGAGTTTAATCGGATGCTGGCCGACTGTGAGGCAGGACGGATAGATATCATTCTGACAAAGAGCATTCAGCGCTTTGCCCGGAACACCGTGGACCTTCTCAACACAGTCAGACACCTGAAGGAGTTGGGCATTGAGGTCCGATTTGAGAAAGAGAATATCAACTCCATGAGCGGAGACGGTGAGCTGATGCTCTCCATCCTCGCTTCCTTCGCCCAGGAAGAAAGCCGCAGCATTTCGGAAAACTCCAAATGGGGCATCCGGAAGAGATTCCAGTCAGGTGAGATTGGCGCTGCGAACAAGCACATCCTCGGTTATCGCTACGACGATGAACTGCAGCAATACGTCATCATCCCTGAGGAGGCGGTCATCGTCCGCAGGATGTTCCAGCTATACCTTCAAGGGAAATCCCTGCAAGCCATCTGCGACGACCTGAATGGCGCGGGGTATCGAACCATCAACGGTTGCCTCTTCCAGGAAGCCTCCCTGTCCTGCCTGCTCAAAAATGAGATTTACGCCGGAGACCTGCGCAGGCAAAAGAGCTACATTGCTGATCCTATCGTGAAGAACAAGGTAAAGAACAAAGGTGAGCTGCCGCAGTTCTACCTGCAGGATGCCCACGAGGCCATTCTGGACCGCGAGACCTATGCGCGGGTGCAGGCTGAGATTGAGCGGCGGACCGCATTACTCAACCCGACCTACCCCTTTACGAAGAAAATCATTTGCACCTGCTGCGGGAACCGGTTCACGCGGAAGAAGAGCAAGGTGCGCGGACGGACCTTCTACCACTGGATCTGCAGGAGCAAGAAAGAAAATGGCGTTACCTGCACCAGCCGGAACTACAGCGAGGCGATGCTGGAACGCATCAGCGCAGGGATTCTCGGGATGGACGCCTTTGACGCAGAAGCCTTGGAAACCCAGGTCAAGACGATGCTTGTGATGCCGGATGGCAGCATAGAGTTTCATTTGGTCGGCAACGAGACCCGGACGTGGAAAGACCTGCACCTGAATGATTTCCGCCATGTCGCAACCAGCACGGACGCCTTCCTGGGGAAAATCCACTGTGCGTGCTGCGGCAACACCTACCACCGCTCAGTCGGCAAGCAGTGGGTCTACTGGTACTGCATGGGCAAAAAGAAGAAAGGCTGCACATGCGGCAACAAGAATTTTCCTGACTATCATCTCCGGCTGATCTCCTCCTACGTGATGGGCACAGAAAGCTTCGACGAAGACGCCTTTGCCCAGCAGGTCGAAGAGATCCGCGTGCTGGCTGAAGGCAGGCTGGAATACCGCTTTGCAGATGGGAGGACCGTGACATGGGAAAAAGCGTAATCACCATACCCGCGACGATCAGCAAGTTTACAGCTGCGCCGCTGACCAGCAGGAAGAAGCGCAAGGTGGCCGCATACGCCCGTGTAAGTACGGACCACGAAGAACAGCAGAGCAGCTATGAAGCCCAGGTGGACTACTACACACAGTACATCAGAGAGCGCGATGACTGGGAATTTGTGGCCGTGTACGCAGACGAAGGGATCACCGGCTGCAATACGAAAAAGCGGGATGGCTTTAACAGCATGGTCGAGGATGCCCTCGCCGGGAAGATCGACCTGATCGTCACCAAGTCGGTCAGCCGCTTCGCCCGGAATACCGTAGACAGCCTGACGACCATCCGGAAGCTGAAAGAGCACGGCATCGAGGTCTATTTTGAAAAAGAAGGGATATGGACCTTTGATTCCAAGGGCGAATTGCTGCTGACGATCATGTCCAGCCTGGCCCAGGAAGAGAGCCGGAGCATTTCTGAAAACTGTACATGGGGCCAACGAAAGCGATTTGCTGACGGGAAGGTCACCGTGCCATTCAAGCGCTTCCTCGGCTATGACCGTGGTCCGGACGGCAACCTGGTCGTCAACGAAGAACAAGCCAAGATCGTCCGCCGCATTTTCGGCATGTTCCTGACCGGGATGTCGCCCGCTATGATCGCCCATACGCTGACCAAAGAAGGAATCCCCACACCAGGTGGTAAGCAGAATTGGTACGCAAGCTGCATCCGCAGCATCCTGGCCAACGAAAAGTACAAGGGCGACGCGCTGCTGCAGAAGGTCTATACGACGGACTTCCTGACAAAGAAGAAAAAGAAGAACAACGGCGAGGTGCCGCAGTACTACGTCAAGGGCAATCATACGGCCATCATCGACGAGAAGACCTTTGCCCTGGTTCAGACCAAACTGGCCGGACGAACGCCTGGTCAGAACAGGCTCAGCTCTGTCAGCATCTTCTCCAGCAAAATCGTGTGCGGCGACTGCGGAGGCTGGTACGGCTCCAAGGTGTGGCATTCCACAGACAAGTACCGCCGGGTCATATGGCAGTGCAACCACAAGTTTGACGGCGATAGATGTACCACACCGTCCCTCACGGAAGATGAGATCAAAAGGCTCTTTCTTCAGGCAGCCAATATAGTCATTTCTGAGCGGGAAGAGCTGCTTTCGGTGTACGAATCCTATATGGTCCCCAAACTGGCTACGGAAACCCTGGAGCAGGAGCTGGCAGAGCTTGAAGCGGAGATCAACATCGTCAGCGGCCTCATCGACAGCTGCATTCAGGAAAATGCCCGCGTTGCGATAGACCAGGCCGCATACCAGCAAAAGATCACAGCGCTCGAGGAAAGGCAAAGCGCCGCCATCGCAAAGAAAGAAAAAACGGCAAAAGAGATCGCCCGACGAAAGGCCAGACGACAGGAAATCGAGCTGCATTTTCAGCGCCTGCGCGAGATGGACTTACTCACAGAGTTCCGTGATGAAGACTGGATTTCCATGGTTGATCATGTGACGGTCCACGCCAAGGGCGACATCTGGGTCACCTTCCGGGACGGCAGCGAGATTAAGGCAGGGACTTCGAATGGATAACAGAGAAGGCCGGATTCTGCGAGACCGGAGATTGGAGCTGGGGCTCACCCAGGAGGAGATTGCCCTGGAGCTGGGCATGAGCCTGCACCAGTACCAGCGATATGAGTATGGTGAAACGACGCTCTCCAATACCCGGATGAAGATCGGCCTTCGTATCTGCGCCGTCCTTGAACTCGACCCCTTCGAGGTGGTGTCGTTTGACGATAGACGGTAACAGAGATACTGCGGTATCCACCCAGCGTGCTTAACCGCGCCGGGTGGGCTTTCTTTGATGAAATTTATCATGCGAATACGTCAGTGCTGACGTGGATAACCTCCTGGATTTATGGCTATATGAATATGCCGCTCTGGCTATATGAGCAGTTGCAAAGGAGGGATGTACATGAGCAGCAAGCATCAGTCCCCTGTGAAGGAGGTGAAGAAATGGACGATGTCAGACAGGCCGCTGAAGAACGCGCGTCACGCCCCAAGAAAGCTCCGGTAGGAGCCAGCTTTGAATCGGAGCGACAACGGTCAAAGAACGCCCTGGTCAAGCAGATCGAATCCATGGATGGCAGAAACGTGCGCATGATCGCCGCTGCCACCGCTGCGCCCGAAGAAGACCGTGTGCTGCGCGTCGCAGCCTATTGCCGTGTTTCCACAGACGACATCGATCAGGCCCTTTCCATCCATCTCCAGATCCAGCAGTACATGAAAAAGATCAAGGAGAACCCCAATTGGAAGTACGCAGGGTGCTATGTGGATGACGGATTCTCGGGCACGAACACGGCTCACAGGCAGGGCTTTCAAAAGCTCATGAAGGACGCCATGGACGGAAAGATCGACATGATCATCACAAAGGCGGTATCCCGCTTCGCCCGTAACCTCATGGATTGCATCGGCTGGGTGGAAGCGCTGCAGAACCACGATCCGCCTGTCCGAGTCTTCTTCGAGCAGGAGAACCTGGATACCATGTCCCAGACCAGCGGCATCATCCTCTTCGTGCTGGCCATGGTCGCCCAGGAAGAGAGCCATATGAAGAGCGAAGCGATTCTGCTTTCCCTTGAGTGGCGCTTCAGCAGAGGGCGCTTCCTGACGCCGCGGCTCTTTGGCTATGACAAGATCGAGGTCCCTGATGGCTTCGGCGGCAAGAAAAAGGTGCTGGCCATCAACGAAAGTGAAGCCCGCGTGGTGCGATGGATGTACGCCACTCTCGTCAACGGAGGCTCTCCTGAGGAGATGGCGGAGGTCCTGACCGAGATGGCCATACCAACCGGCGGCCGCCGCAGGGACGGGACCCTGAACACCCATTGGACAGCCAGCGGGATCATCGCCATTCTGCGCAATGAGAAGCACTGCGGTGATGTGCTGGCCAGAAAAACTTACACGCCCAACTATAAGGACCACAAATCGAAGCGGAACAACGGAAAGAAGAACAAGTATTTCCAGCCCGACCATCACGACGCCATCGTCAGCCGCGCCATGTGGAATGCAGCCCAACGGATACTGAACAGCCGGAAGTATGGCCATGAAGGCACGTATCTTCCCATGCGCATCATAGACCACGGCGCGCTGACCGGATATATCTCCATGAACAGGTCCTGGGCAGGCTTTGACTTTGAGGACTACTACCGTGCCGGGCAGATCTCCATGGGCATGCTCGATGAGGAGCTGGAGATCGACCTGGGCACAGAATACCTGCCCGAAGGTGGACGCCGTATCGGTGGCCTGGTAGACGACCATGGCATTGCCCAGATTGCCCGCGACCTGACCGCCGCTGAGCAGGAGATCAAGGATGAGCTGGAAGGCAAAACGGCGGATGAGACAGACGCCCAAAGCAAGGAAGACGCGGTCAAGACCTTTCAGGTGGTTCGCGGGGATATGTTTTCACGGGTCCATGAACCGGTCATCCGCATCACGACCAACGGCATCACCTTCAACAAGAGCTGCGTGGCGAAACTGCCCGGAACAGAGACAGTGGAGCTGCTGTTCAACCCGGTCGAGCGGATGATGGTTGTGCGGCCATGCAAACCGGATCACCCCAACGCCATCCCATGGGACTCCAAGTACAAAAGCGCTGCACCGCTGAGCAAGGTGCTCTACGACAGTATGGGCTGGGAAACGGACTATTCCTTCCGCGTACCCTGCCAGACCGTCTCCAATCCCAATATGGCTGTGGTCGGCAACGCGGTGCTGGTCTTTGACCTGGATAACTACGTGGGCCGAGCGGTGAGCAAAAAGGATGAGGTCATTATCGCTCGGAAGGAGGCGGAAGCCACATCTGAGCAGCGTGAAGACGCCAAGAGCTACTATTACCCGCCCGACGACGATGAGCCCCAGGAAATCCGGGACATGGAAGAGCGATTCCAACAGGCGGTCGAGGTGAACAAGCGACTCTTCGGCACACCGGTCTTTCAGCATGAGCCTGGCTTGCGCGGCCTGGGCACGGACTGCAGCACAGATGAATGGGACATGATGGCGGAAGCGCGTCCCCTCGACATTGCCCATACCGTCGATACCGCCACCGTGGACGATCTGCTCATGGAGATCATGGAGGACCCGCCAGTCCTGCCGCAGACGCCGGAAGCCTATGCAGAGCCCATTCAGGTGGACGGGTCCACCGAGGAGGTGTAGGCATGGCGACATCCAGGAATCCAGCCAAGAGCCGTCCGCTGTCCGCCAACGTCAAGCGCCTGATGCGGCTGGCCAGGGCGTCTCCGCAGAACAATCAGGTAATCAAGGTGGCCCGCCAGTTCACAGCCCGTGACCTGGCCTACTGCCATAAGCAGGGCAACCTCTTCATGGAGGCCGCATCCATGGGCTTTACCATGGCGGATTTTGCCCCGCTCTACATGACCAGCCAACTGGCGGGCGTGTTCGATGTCAGCTTTGCGGCTGCCAACGGCATGGAAAACGATGAGCTTTCCAATCTGCTCCGCGTACCCATGCTGCTCAAAAGCCCCGAAGCCATCGTGGAAGCGCTGTATTGGATCGACGACATCATTTCAAAGGCTGAGGACGATCAGAACAAAAGCCTGCTGATCTCCCAGGCCTATGAGGCAGAGCGATTGCGCTTACCACCTGCCCTGGCCGAGCTGCCCGATGAGCCAAACCGCAATGTAGATGAATTGGCCTACGCCTATTGGCTCGGGTATATCTACCGCTGCGAATGCCTGCTGCATGAAGAGTCCAGCCGCATGGTATACGGTGCTTTCGAGGAGCCGATCATGCGCGCGGCCTATCAGGAACTGATCCGCAGTCCCCTGGGCGAGAGCAATCTGGTGGACAGCGCGGTGGAGATCTGCAGGGAGCTCGACAAGGTGCTGGTTGAGAAGATATGGCCCGCCAAAGCAAAGCACCAGAGGCGTTTACAAGCCAAGGAACTGGAGCGCCCTGGAGCGATCCTGCTGAACGGAAATGACAATCAACGACAAGGAGGCTGATAAACCATGGTGGACACTAAGCAACCCTGGCCTCAGCAGAGGCCGAGCTTTCGACCGAGCCCGCCTGGCATGCCGCGAACGCCATACCCTGGAGCGCAGCAGCCAGGCCTGACAAACATCCCCGGTATGGGCGGCCTGACGCGTGAAGAACGTCAGGAAGCCCAGCGATTGGCGGAGGAAGCAAACTTCAGCTTTGTTGGGTATCAGGTGGTGCGCCGCGAGTTTATATCCCACCGCTTCGACCCTGCTATGACCATACGCGGCAACAGCATCACCTTCAACAATTCCTGCATCAGCAAGCTGGAAGACGCGACGTACATCCAGTTCCTCATCAACCCAACGGAACGCAAGCTGGCCATCCGTCCCTGTGACGAAGGCGCGCGCGATGCAGTCCGCTGGTGCGTCATCAAGGGTGACAAGCGCAAGAGCCGTGAGATCACCTGCAGGCCCTTCACCACAAAGCTGTACGAGCTCATGGGCTGGGAGGAGATTTACCGATACAAGCTGCAGGGCATGCGGATCAACTACCAGGGTGAAAGCCTGTACCTGTTCGACCTCAGCTCCAAGGAGGCGTTCCTGCCCCAGAGCCGCGACCCGGAGACCGGCAAACTCAAACGCCCCAAGCCGATTCTGCCCAGCGAGTGGCTGGAGACCTTCGGCCTGAGCGTGGATGAGCATACCGCTTCCACACAGATTGACCTGACAGAGGGCTTTGTTTCCTCAGACATCTCAGCAGCCGGTGATGGGACTTCTCAGCCACCCACCGATCCTGAAACCATGGAGGTAGTTGAATGAATACTCCAATATTGCTGACCCTCAATCTGTTGGAAGATTCCATTCTTCTCAACGAGGGTGTTTTGGATGCCTTGGACTGGCCGCGCCAGGTCCAGATCATGATCAACAAGGACGAAAAGATGCTTCTGCTCCGCGCCTGCACCATCGATGATCAGCAGGCCGTCGTTGTGCCGGAGGAGCACACCGTCCAGTTTGAGATCAGCGGAAGGAGCCTGCTGCGCAAGATTCGTCACCTGGTCGGCTGGGAAGACGACCGCCCGAGGCTCTGCTATGGCGAATACCTGCCTGCGCATCAGGCAATTCGCTTTAGCCTGGCTGACGCACAACCCATCGACATAGACCAACAATAAACGCGCAGAGGTAGGAGGTTACAAATGGACCGTGATATGCTCTTCAGACACTTGGAACAGCGTTATACCTCAAAACGCGACATGATCTCCCGCGTACCTCTCGGCGTACAGCCGGACGCACTGTGGCAGGAATTGCTGAACCAGCGACGGTCCAAAAGCACAGTGCTGCCTCTGTACAGCTACAAGGGAACGCCCTATTGGTACGTGACCACGGACAAGATGATCGCCGCAAGTGAGAAGATCGTCGAAGCCTTGTATGAAAACGACTCGGATTATGACCCTTACGCGGAACCGCCTACGGTTTCTACGCTGGAAGAAATCTTCTTTACCAGCTATGTCGAAGGCTCCCAGATGACCATACAGGCGGCGATGGATTTTCTCACCGGCGGTCAACCACCCCGAGACATTGAAGAACAGCTGATTACCAACAACCGCGTGGCTGGCAGCTATGCGAGCGCAAACCTGTACCGCCCCATAGAGGCGGGCCTCTTGCGGGAGCTGATTACCATCCTGACAGACGGCATGGATGAAGGCGGTCAGGACTACCGCACGACGGAAACCGTCGATTATTCCCCAGCGGACGGAGAGCAGTTCAGCTTTCCGTCCGCCCGGACGGTTCCGGACCGTGTGGGCGAACTCTCCGCTTTCCTTGCTTCCCCTCAGATCCATCCACTGATCAAGGCCGCTGTTGCACAGGCGTACATGATCATCCTGCGCCCTTTCCCGGAAGGGAATGAGCGCCTGGGGCGTGTGCTCTCCAGCATGATTCTGCTCCGCGCCGGTTACGCCTTCTTCAGCGATGTGAGCCTCTCCGCCCTGATCGCCCGCAAGAGCTATGGCTACTATGAGGCGATGGCCAACATCCTCCGCGAAGAAAACGGCGGCGATCTGACCTACTTCCTGGAGTACTTCCTTGAGCTGCTCTCCCGGGCTGTGGACGAGCGGCGGCTGCGGATGACCCAGCGTGAAGAGCAGGCGCGGCAGGCAGAGCAGGAACTGGCGAAGACGCCCCTTGCATCCGCACCGTCGCCTCCGGTCCCTTCGCCTGACGGCAGTCCCCATGAACGTAAAGCCATAGCCCCGCAAACAGAGCCCGCACAGGCAGAGGAGGTGGTTTCGGACCTGAGTGGGTTTCAGGCAGTTGCCCTGACGGAGACCCTTGAAAGCGGGATTGACCGCACAGCCCAAGGAACGCCCATTGAGCTTCTGACGCAATACGCGAAAGACCCAACCAAGATAATCGGGCAGATGTCGGCGTTCCTGCTCATGCGCATGAAAGCCGGTAAGATGCAGTTCACCACAGCCGAGCTGGCTGAAGCCATGCACATTATACCCCGTCAATTCAGCAGCAGCATCCGCTACATGAAGGAGCAGGGAATCATCCAGCTGGAGCGCAGGGACAGCCACCAGAAGTACTACAAGATCTGCACGGAAGAGGAATCCAAAGCGCTGTTGAACCCGCAGGCCCAACCCATGGAAACGGACTGCTATGACCAGGATGTGCTGGACCGGGTCGACGAGCTTGTGCAGTCCAATTCACCCAAGGACAAGCGCATCGGCGGGCTGCTGCTGGAATGCATGGCCAGGGGTGAGATCACAGTGGATGACTACGCCGCCATTGGAGAATCGTCCAAATGGTTCGGCGACATGCAGCTGGCATCCCAGCTGGGATTGGTGGAAAAGACGTCCCCGCAGCGCTACGCCATTCTGCGGCATCTAAAGACAGGCGCGCTTTCCCTGAGCAAAGGCCAGAAGCGGTTCATCACGGAGATGTATGAAACCTTCGGCGACGATGTTTTCTCCACCGAGATGGTGATTGCCACCCTGGATTACTCCGGTGCCCACGTCAGCGCTTACCTGCATCAGTTCACCCTGCTCAGGATTCTCGACTGCCGAAAGGAGGATGTATACCGCTATCAATTCCTGATCAACCCCGAGGAGCACCCGGAATACTTTGAACCGGCCGCATAAGCCATGACAGGGATGGTGGGTGGGAAAGAAAGGATTTCATCATGAATCACCTGACAGCGTTACTTACGGACAAGGATTACATCGTAGATCTCCTGAACGGTCCCTGCATGCCCGGCAACGAAAAGCAGGAGCACAACATGCCGATCAACCCAGACTGGGTTGACATGGAAGCCTCCGCCTCGGTCACTGAAGCGTTTCACAACCTGCTGCCCAAGGGCATCCCGTATCAGACCTACATCATCGTCGAACGGAATCCGGACACACTGTATGACGGGACCTGCGTTGACGCCAATGAGAAGCGGCTGCGTTATTTCGTCATCAGCGTTATACCGGATACGGAGTTTCCCTTCGATTACAGCTATCCGCTGATCCACACCATGTGGATGGTCAGCCTGCATTGCTGGGAGCTCATAAGGGCTGCCCTTGGCGCATGCACGAAGGAAATGCAGGTGCTGCTTGCCAAGAAACCGGTTCCGCCCATCCTGAACAACGCGCGTCTGGAATGGGTCAGCCTGTACCTGGGCAGAGAACCGTATAAAGGTATCTGCAAACTGTCCGAGCAGTGGGTGGAGGCGGAAGATTTCGACGGCATCGACGCAGACATTCACCTGTACAAGGTGCGTGAGAAAGCTGACGATCCGCTGCTGCAAAAGCTGCTCGCCGCATATGATGCGGACTATCCCATTGCTCAGCGCGAGGAGGCCGGGACCAATGCACCCACAGAAGTATAAGCATATCTGTGAGGTCTGCGGCCGCAGCGAGATTCTGACGCCCGAAGAAGCCTTTCAGGCTGGTTGGGATTATCCACCGCGCATGGGCTTCTTCGGCGTCCTGTCACCCCGCACCTGCCCGGACTGTTTCCTGATGGATACGGTCTGGGCGGCTCTTGTACTGAAAGGCATGGGGCCAGATGATCTCACGGACGCCCAGAAGGAAACCCTGCTGCGGATCGTAAACGAGCCTGACAGCATCATGCCCGAGGAAGAAGGGCAGCAGCCATGAGAGCCCGCATCATACGAAATGCCATCCGCTGCAACCACTGTGGAGATGTAATAGAAAGCGTCTATCGACATGATTTCAGGACCTGCAGCTGCGGCTGTGTATCCGTGGACGGCGGGCACGACTATTTGCGCCGATGCGCCGCCAATGGACCTGATGACTATATGGACTTATCTGAGACAGATTTCCCTGAAAGCCAAACCAACAACGAGGAGGAACACAACACATGAGAAAACTCGCAAGCATTCAACGCATCTGGAAGATTGAACCCATCGAAGGCGCTGACCGCATTGAGCTGGCCCACGTCTTGGGCTGGCAGTGCGTCGTCAACAAAGGCCAGTTTCAGCCCATGGACATCGGCGTCTACTTTGAGATCGACAGCTTCCTGCCGATCCGCCCTGAATTCGAGTTTATGCGCTCTTCCAGCTACAAAAAGACCGACATCATGGGCGAAGGCTTCAAGCTGCGCACCATGCGCTTCCGTGGGCAGATTTCCCAAGGCCTGCTGCTGCCCCTGAGCCAGTTCCCGGAAATCCCCGCAGAGGCCGCCGTCGGTGACGATGTGACGGAGCTGCTCGGCGTGCGCAAATGGGAAATCGAGGAACGGGCTACGACGGGCGGAACCGTCATTGGAAACCTGCCTTACGACATCCCGCATACCGATGAGACCCGCGTGCAGGAAGAACCGGAGCTGATCCAGGCCTTTGCTGGGCTGGAGTATTACATCAGCACGAAGATGGATGGTTCTTCCCACTCCCTGGGGATCGACGAGAATGGATTCCATGTCACCGGCCACAACTATGAGTACAAGGACGACGGCAGCAGCTCCTTCTATGAACTGATCAAGGCGCGTGGTTACCAAGCGAAAATGGAAGAGTACGCGCAGGAGCTGGGGCTCAAGACCCTGACGATCCAGGGCGAGCTGTGTGCGCCTGGTATCCAACAGAATCGCCTGAGGCTGACGAAACCAGAATGGTACGTTTTCACCATCCGCGAAAACGGAAAGCGCGTCGGTCTGAAACGGATGCTCCTCATCTGCGAGGCGCTGGATATGACCCCGGTACCCATCGAGGAAGTGGGCACGGACCTGCCTTCCAAGTACCCGACGGTAGAGGCGCTGTTGGCCCGCGCTGACGGGGATTACCCCAACGGCGGGAAGAAGGAGGGCATCGTGGTTCGTCCGACCACGCCGGTATTCTGCCCGCTGATCAGCGCCAGCCTCTCCATGAAAATCGTCAGCAACAAGTACCTGCTGAAAAACGAAGGCTGAGCCTTGCCCCGGAGTGAAGGACGCTATGATGAACAAGGTACTCTTCCTGGATGTTGACGGTGTTTTGAACAACGGCGAATGGGCGTTCAATATGCACCGCCAGGGCGTTCACGTTTACAGTGACGATCTTCTCTATGAACCTTCATTGGAACAATTGAGGCGGATCATACACACGACCGGCGCGCTTATCGTTGTATCTTCTGCCTGGCGTCAGATCCCCACATGCTATCAGCATCTGCAGGAATGGCTGGCCAAGTACGACATGGAGGTGTACGACAAAACGCCTTATGTCGGCGGTGATCGCGGTGATGATATAAGCGCTTGGTTCAACCGCCATCCCGGCAACTGGCAATACGCCATTCTGGACGACGATGATGATATGGGAGATCATATCGACCACCTGGTCCGCACCGATTTTGACTTAGGCCTGACTGAGAGAGAAGCCAATCGGTGCATTGAGTTACTGCAGATGGAGGATTGATACACATATAATTCTATAGTGTCCATACCCGCCTGTCTACGTCACTGCTGACGTATTTTGGCAAAAAATATGCCGGGCTGCTGTACATCAGCGGCTCGGTTTCATTTTTATGCATTTATGCAGATTCCTTGGACAAATAATTAAAACTTACCCTCCTTGGCCCTTCAACTTACCCCCTCCCGGCGAGGCGTCGTAAATCATTAAACTGTATCAGAGACGGAGTTTTCATATCGGTGTACACCTTCACGAATTCCCAGTCATCCCGCGCCTTAATGTACTGGGTGTAGTAGTCGATCTGCGCTTCATAGCTGGTGAACTGCTCATCGCTGTCTGTGGAGACGCGGGCGTAGGCAGCGACC
>CACYNZ010000067.1:13498-14313 GCA_902775835.1 uncultured Eubacteriales bacterium
CGCTTTTTCTGAGCCGCGATGGGTGAAGCCGTAAAGCGGCTGACCGTCGGCGGGATGGTTACGACTTTCCTTTGCTGCTCCAATACTTGTTCCTCCTGACTTCCTTCATGTGCTCGCTCATCCGTTTCCTCTGCTCCGGGGAGTAGGTTCTCTTCGGCTGACTCTCAAACTGTGCCCGGCGCTCTGCTGACCACTTCGGCATGTGCCGTTTCGTGTCCCATCTCCGTTCAACGGTGTGACCGTCCTTGAACACGTAGGTCAGGATCATTTCCGCGTTTACATCGATGTGATCAATCTGCTCCAGGAAAAGGGCTTCATCAAAGGCCTCAAGACCAAGCACCTCTGCGGTAGCCTGCCGGAGCTCTTCATCACGGATGCCCCTGGTGCCGCACTTCGTGGGATGCGGGCAGCGCCAGTAGTAAACGGTCTCGTTTTCAACGGAAGCGAGGTGCTGCATCTGCCGCCTGAAATTCTCCCCGCAAACCGTGCACTTCAGCTTTGTCGTAAAGCATGAGCAGCCATTCCGGTTTGGCGCATGCTGGCGCGACGGTACGCGGAGGCCTCAGCCCGGTACTCAGCTGTCCAGCAATCCTTCTTGGAGGTATTGAACCAGTGCCGGATGTCCTTGTGTCCATCCCTGAAATGGAAGGTCAGCTCCCGTGCGCCGGTCACTTCGATATGATCCATCTGCTCGGTAAAGGTCTGCTCATTAAATGCTTCAAGGCCCATCGCGCTGGCGGCCTCCTGCAGGATGATCCTGTGCGGGATCTCCTTTCCAACGCAATGCCCACCCTTCTTTTTCCGCGATCCGCATG
>CACYNZ010000068.1 GCA_902775835.1 uncultured Eubacteriales bacterium
TCACGAGCATGACGGCCACGGAGGACATGTAATTGCTCAGAACGGTCTTGGCCCATTCATAGGCCTTGGTGGCGCTGCCCCAGAGACTGGTGAAGAAATCCCCGACCTTTTCAAACACATTCCGGTTCTCGTCCGGAATGGACTCAACAATCGTGTTCGCGTTGCGCGCGTCCTCCAGCGCGTTTTCGATGGATTCCTCGTTTGCCCGCTCGATCTCGTGCCCGCAGGTACAGCCCAGAGGAATGATGAGCACAATGCAGACACCGAAGATAAGCAGGCGGAACGCATACTCCTTGAACTTGGTCTTGTTTCCTTCCCGGGCAAGAGCCGCCATGGCCGCAAACAGACAGGCCATGGGCAGGATGATGGCTGTGGAAACAAACCCGATGGTGGTCAGAAGATAGCGCTCAAGGAAAATGGCGGAGATGACAAAGAGCAGGTAACCGGAAAACCTGGCCAGTTCATTGGCAATGGGTGTTCCGGCGTCATCCGGGATCAGGCTGACCACAAAGGACGCGCTGGTGGCACCCAGGGTGAGCATCTTGGCGTTGGACAGCTTGCTGTCCAGATAGGAAATGGAATTCGGGTACGTACCCGGATCCGTGAGAAAGGGCCGTGCCGTGATCAAAAGGAAGGCTACAGCCAGACCCAGACAGAACAGTTTCAGGATCGTCCAGAATATGCTATGCTTTGCGGGACGGGATGCGGTTTCGCTCATAGGTGTTCGCCTCCAATCAGGGATTCATCTGATGGTATGGTAGCCAGAAGCCGTCCAAACGTCAATCCATGCATCCCGGAAGCGGGTCACATTCCGGGAAAGGAAAGGGGCAGGGGAAATGCTCAGTCTGAAACACGCGGGCACCGATGCGCACAGGGAATGGCTGCTTGTCCGGGATATGCCGGAGGATGAGAACGGTCTGACCAATGCGTGGCCCGGCATATCCGAGGAAATGTATGAAGAAACCGTGCTTCCGCTGATGCGCGCCTGGGAAAAGGGGGAAAAATTGCCGGAAGGCCACGTGCCGGAAACGTTTTTCTTCCTCTGGAACGATGACACAATTGTCGGGCAGTTCCGCCTGAGGCATGTTCTGTGTCCGTCGCTGCGCACAGGCGCAGGGCATATCGGATATTATATCTCGCCCATATATCGCGGACATGGCATGGCCTCGGAGGGCCTGCGCCTGCTCCTCAAGGAAGCCCGGGCAATAGTGCCCGATGAGGAAATATACCTGCGTGTACACCGGGATAACCCGGCCTCGCTGCGTGTCATGCTGAAAAACGGAGGCCGTGTGGCCGCAGAGGATGAGAAGTGCCTGTACGTCCGGATCCCGAACCCGGGAAAGGGCCGGTATCCGGACCGGGATGAAGCGGAAAAGATACTGCGCGAGGCGGAAACATGCAATCCCGGGCCCTGGGGCGCCCACAGCCGGACGGCGGCGCACTGCGCGGAAAAGATCGCATTGTATGCAGGGCTGTGTCCGGAAAAGGCGTATGTGCTGGGTCTTCTGCACGATATCGGCCGGAAATTCGGCAAGCGCCATCTGGGGCATGTGTCGGACGGGTACACGTATATGACGGAACTGGGCTATCCGGACTGCGCCAGGATCTGCCTCACGCATTCGTTTATCGGCCGGACGATTGACGGATACGTGGGCAGAATCGACACCACCGAGGAGGAAACCGGACTGATCCGCCAGAAACTCCTGGAAGTCACGATGGATGACTATGACCGTCTGATTCAGCTGTGCGATGCCATTTCCGGCCCGGGCCAGGTACTGGACATCGTGGAGCGCATGAGCGACGTGAAGCGCCGCTACGGCGCCTATGATCCGGTGAAGTGGGACAGCAACCTGCGTCTCAAGGCCATGTTTGAGGAGCGCATGCACAGGGATCTGTACGAGGCGGTGGACCGGGAACATTTCCGCGCCGGGGAAAGCACTTGAGCAGACAGCACAGAAAAACGCGCCAGCGGCGCGTTTTTTGGATGTCAGAACATGAGCACAAGGAATGCGGCGGCAAGGCTCAGCACCCAGCCCAGCAGGAGCAGAAGGGCATGCCTGGGTTCCGCGTGGATCGCAATGTATTCCCGGATCACCCCGCTGGGCCAGAAATACAGGGCGATATGGCTTCCGATGCCCGTGCACTCCAGCCCGATCTGCCGGGCATATCGCATGGCCCGGTAAACATGATAGTTGCTGGTCACAAGCGCGGTGTATTTCCTGCCCTCAAACCCGTTCAGGATCTTCTGGGCGTTTACGAGGTTCTCCAGGGTGGAGGTGGACGTGCTTTCCGCGATGATATGGGATTCCGGAATGCCCTGGGAGAGCAGATAGCCTTTCATGGCTTCAGCCTCAGGAACGGTTTCATTCTTTCCCTGTCCGCCGGTGGGGATCAGGATGGGCGGGGACGGGTCCTTTCGGTAGACCTCAATGCCCTTGTCCAGACGGTCCCGGAGCAGTTTCGGCACCCGCTGTCCGTCCAGGAGCCCGGAGCCATGAATGATCACATAGTCAAAGTCCTTTTTCCGGGGGATCAGCTGAAGCAGCAGGGTATAGATCATGAACGCAGCCAGGGACAGCATGCCGTAGGCCATGGTCACGCACAGCGCGAGGCCGGCAAGGAAGCGGACGGAGTATGCGCCTGTCTGCCTGTCCTGCGGCACCTGGCCATGCAGGCATGCAAAGGCCAGAAGCATGCCGCCAAGGAGCGAAATACCCAGCAGCAGGGAGAGCATCTGCCGCAGCTGCCTTCCCTCACGGCGGACCATCTTGATGCCGTTGAGAATCAGGAGGGGCGGAATGCACAGGGAGACCCATGCGAGTGCTTTGAGCACGGTCCGGGCATGGGTGCCCAGTGCATGAATCATGAGGAAAAAGAGGGAAAGGATGACCAGGAACAGAAGACAGCAGTTCCGGTATCTGCTTCTGTCCCTGCTGAAGAAGAGCAGGAAAAGCCCGCAGCAGAGAACCGAGGCTGTTCCGGTCACAAGGATGCCTGTCATGGTGCTGCATCCCTCCCAACTGTCTGTGATGGGCCATATGGTAGGCCATCCGGTCCGTATCGTCAAGCATGGAAAAACCAGGCTTTTTACGCCTGGTTTTTATCCTTTCAGGAGTTGCTTCAAACGAAATGCGGTTTCTGTCGATGCTTTTTCAGCGCTTTATGCAATGGCAGGCGCAGATGTGTCCTGGGCTGATCTCCTGCATCCCCGGTACCTGCTCTGAGCAGGATTTCTGCGCGTAAGGGCACCGGGTATGGAACACGCAGCCTGTCGGCGGATTCAGGGGACTCGGGAGCTCGCCCTGGATGCGCATGCGTTTCTTCTCCGCGTGCGGGTCCATGGACGGGACCGCGGAGAGCAGCATGTTCGTGTACGGGTGCGCCGGATGCGCAAAGATTTCCTCCACCGGGCCTTCCTCCACCAGGTGCCCCAGATACATGACGCCCACTTCATCGGAGATATAGCGGATCACGCTCATGTCATGGGAGATGAACAGGTAGCTCAGATCCCGCTGGCGCTGCAGATCGCACAGAAGGTTGATGATCTGGCTCTGGATGGATACGTCCAGTGCCGAGACCGGTTCATCGCAGATCACGATCTTCGGGTTCAGGATCAGCGCCCGGGCCAGACCGATGCGCTGCCGCTGTCCGCCGGAGAATTCGTGTGGAAACCGGTAGAAATGCTCCTTATGCAGTCCGACCCTGTCCAGGATATCGAAGGCGGCCTGCATGCGCATGTCCCGGTCCTTCATGTGATGGATTTTCAGGACCTCCATCAGCGCGTCGCCCACGCGGATTCTCGGGTTCAGGGACGTGTAGGGATCCTGGAAAGCCATCTGGATCTGTCCGCGCAGCGGCAGCATGTCCCGGTCGGACAGATGCGTGATGTCCTGTCCCAGAAGCGTGATCTTTCCGCCGGTGGGCTCGAGCAGCCGGTTCAGCGTGCGCCCTAGCGTGCTTTTCCCGCAGCCGGACTCGCCCACCAGACCATAGGTGGCATGCCGCTTCAGGCTGAGGGAGACATCGCAGACCGCCTGGACATGGCCGGTGACCTGCCCGAGCGAGCCGCGCACGGGGAAGAACATGGAAACATGCTCGGCACTGAGCACCACTTCACGTTCAGGCATGGGCAGCTCCCTCCTTCCCGATGTTCTTCATGCACCGGACCATATGCCCGGGTGCGCATTGCTCAAGCTCCGGGTCTTCCTGCGTGCAGCGCGCGTCCGCATACGGACAGCGCGGCGCGAACCGACAGCCCTTGGGAATCTGGTGCAGAAGCGGAACCGTGCCCGCGATCTGGTGCAGTTCACGGCGCGCGCCGCCGTCAAGCCGCGGAATGGACTCCAGGAGCCCCCGGGTATAGGGGTGCATGGGATGATCGAACAGCTCCGTGACATCCGCTTCCTCCACGATCTGTCCGAGGTACATGACGGCCACGCGCTGACAGACCTGGGAGACCACGGCCAGGTCATGGGTGATCAGGATCACACCCATGTCCAGCTTTTCATTGAGCTCCAGAATCAGATCCAGGATCTGCGCCTGGATCGTCACGTCCAGGGCCGTGGTGGGCTCGTCCGCGATCAGCAGTCTGGGCTGGCAGGCCAGGGCAATGGCGATCATGACGCGCTGGCGCATGCCGCCGGACAGTTCGTGCGGATACTGGTCCACCCGTGTTTCCGGGGAAGGAATGCCCACCAGGCGCAGCATTTCCACGGCACGCGCGTAGGCTTCCTTTCTGCCCATGTGCTGGTGAATGCGCAGCGGCTCCATGATCTGGTCGGAAATGCGCAGCACCGGGTTCAGGGACGACAGCGCATCCTGAAAGATCATGGAGATATCCCGGCCGCGGATGTTCTGCATTTCCCGGAAGGGCAGGTCCAGGATATTCCTGCCCTCCAGCAGCACCTCGCCCTCATAGCGGGCCATGTATTTCTCGTCATAGAGCCGCATGATGGACATGCTTGTCACGCTCTTGCCGCATCCGGACTCGCCCACCAGGCCGAGAATCTCGCCGCGCCGGACGGAAAAGGAAACGCCCTGCACGGCCCTGAGCATGCCTCGGTCCGTGCGGAAGGATGTGGACAGCTGATTGACCTGCAATACAATCTCTTTCTCTTCCATACTGCGCCTCCTCAGCGGTTGGATGTGGGATCCAGCAGATCCCGGAGCCCGTCCCCGAACAGATTGAACCCGAGCACGGAAAGCCCGGTCATCACGGCGGGGAATAGAGCCATCCACCAGCCCTTGAACAGATAGGAGCGCGCTTCATTGAGCATGCCGCCCCAGCTGGGCTCGGGCTGGGGAATGCCCGCTCCGAGAAAGCTCAGCGAGGCCTCGGAGATAATGGCGCTGGCAAAGGCGAAGGTCATCTGCACCAGGATCGGGGAGAGGATGTTCGGCGCGATATGCCGCCACAGAATCCGGTGCTTTCCGGCGCCCAGACAGCGCATGGCCTCCACATAGGTCTGCTCCCGCACCAGGAGCGCGTTGGACCGGGCAATCCTGGCCACGCCGGGTATGCTCACAATGGTCAGACTGACAATCACGTTGTTCATGTTGGCTCCGAGCACCGCCATGAGCGCAATGGCCAGAAGGATGTTCGGGATCGCCTTGAGTCCGTCGCAGATGCGCATCAGCAGATGATCCAGCACCGGGCTCGTGGTGGCATAGAGCCCCAGTGCGGTGCCGATCAGCGCGGAAATGCTGCCCACGGAGAACCCGACAATCATGGAAATGCGCGCGCCGTACAGCACACGGGCGAATATATCCCGGCCCAGATTGTCCGTGCCGAACAGATGCTGCGCCGAGGGCGCCTGGAACCGGTCCTTCACGGTGGCCTTGTACGGGTCCACGCCCATCAGTCCCGTGATCACAGGCGCGCAAATGGCAAGAAACAGGATCAGAAGGACGATCACCAGTCCGATCATGGAAAGACGGCTGCGCAGGAACTTCCGCCGGTTGATCTGGCGCTGCTCTTTCGACAGCTGCCTGCGGAGCCGGCGCAGTTCACTCTTTTCATTGCTCAATGCATGTTCCCCCTTCCCGCTTACTTCAGCCGGATCCGCGGATCCGCCAGGCCGTAGATCAGGTCAATCATCAGGTTGATCAGGACATTGAGCATGGCAATGACCAGTGTGATCCCCTGGATCACCTGGTAATCCCGCTTGTCAATGGAGTCCACCATCAGACTGCCCATTCCCGGAATGCCGAAGAGCCGCTCCACCACCGCCGCGCCGGCCAGGGCCGAGATAAAGCCCTGCCCGATCACCGTGATCACGGTCAGCAGCGTGTTCCTGAACGCGTGCTTGAACAGGAGCGGCGCTTCCCGCACGCCCTTGGACCGCGCCATCTTGATGTAGTCGCTGCCCAGCACTTCCAGCATGGACGCCTTGGTCATGCGCATCATGTACGCGGAATGGATGAATCCCAGAGAAACTGCCGGCAGCGTCATGTACCGGAAGAACGCGCCCCAGCCCTCCGTGAACGGATTCTTGTACCCGGTGGCCGGCATCAGGCGGAAGGACACGGCCAGAAGCAGCACCAGGCCCATGCCGAGCATGAAGCTGGGCAGGGAAATGCCGAGCATGGAAAACACGGACAGCACGCTGTCCGTGAGGCTTCCGCGCTTGCGCGCGGCCAGCATGCCCAGGGGCAGGGCCAGGAGAATGGTGATGAGCTGCGAGTACAGGGCAAGCAGCACCGTGGGCAGGAAATGCGTCCGGATCATGGACCACACGCTCTGCCCTGCCACGGCCGTGGAATACCCGAGATCCCCCTGCAGACAGCGCAGCGCCCAGCGCCCGTACTGTACCGGCAGGGGATCGTCCAGCCCCAGGCGCGCATGCAGCTGGGCAATGTCCTCCAGCGTCGCGTCCTCTCCCAGCATCATGGCAGCCGGGTCTCCGGGGGTCAGGTGCACAATCAGGAAGACCACCACCGACACGATAAACACCGTCGGAATGATCGCCAGCACCCGCTTCAACACATATCCGCGCATAGGCCTGCAGCCCGTCCTTTCCGTTATCCATAAGGGAAGAAGAACAAGAGAAGGCATCCTCCGGCGTGTCCGTACAGACCGGCACGCCAGGGGATGCCTGTACTTTAAGGGTTTTGGATTACTTGGCCAGCTTTGCGTTCCAGAAGTTGGTGGTCAGGAACACATTGTAGCCGGTCAGCTTGTTGGTGCATGCAGCTGCCTGATGGAAGTGGCCCAGCATCAGCACAGGGCAGTAATCCGAATAGCAGTAGGCCTGGATCTTTTCCCATGCCGCAAAGGCTGCCTCACGGGTACTTGCGGTGGTCATTTCCACCATCATGCTCTGCAGGGTTTCGTCATCGGACCAGCCTGCCCAGTCGGCGGCCAGGAAGTTCCTGAGGCTCGGCACGGGCACGGAGGAGAAGGTGGTGAAGAACACGTCATAGGCCGTTTCATCGTTGCGGGGCTTGGTCATGGTGGAACGGTCCTGTCCGATCAGCTCGGAGGTGATGCCGATGGTCTCCAGCTCCTGCTTGAGCACTTCCACCATGGCCGGTGCGCCGCCGCTGTTCACGTACAGGATGCGCAGGGGCTTGGAGGTGTCAAAGGAAGACTGGGCGAGCAGTTCCTTGGCCTTTTCCGGGTCGTTCTGGCAGAAGTACTCGCTGCCGGCGGTGGTGTACCAGCCGGGCTGGCCGTCTTCCATGAAGCAGGGATCCACGTCGTAGAGCTCGCCATAGTTGACGATGTTCAGGTCATCCGCGTTGGCAAGGGCCTGCACGGCCTGGCGCAGATACTTGTCGGTGGAGCGCTTGTTCCAGACCAGGGAAATCATGCCGGTCTGCTGGGAGTAAAGGGTGTACTCGGGATCGGCTTCCACGCGTGCCAGGTTGGCGTCGGTTACTTTCACGGCGAAGTCATAGTCGCCGGCAAACAGACCATTTACGCGGGTGTCCGCATCCTTCATGATGTAATACATGAGCGTCTTGGTGTAGGCATGCTTGTAGCCCCACAGATCGTCCAGCTCGGCTTCCGGATCGCCATAGGGCGCATAGTCCTCAAAGCGCTCCAGACGCACATACTGGTCCACGGCCCATTCAGCGAAGGTGTAGGGGCCGGTACCGATCAGGGCTTCAGGCGGAACGAACCCGGTCTCGGCATTCTCAGCCGCCACGGACTCGGCAGGATAGATCACGGCGCACTGGGAAGCTCCGGCGAGCATGTCCAGCAGCATGATGGCGGAGTTCTGCAGCTTCAGGGATACCGTGTAGGCATCGTCAGCCACAAAACGGGCGTCGCCCAGCATGGTGCGCACGGTGGAGAAGTTTTCCACCCAGCGGTTCAGGGAAGCGACCACGTCCTCACTGGTCATTTCCTTGCCGTTGTGGAAGTGTACGCCCTGACGCAGATGGAAGACAAACTCGGAGCTCGTCTCGTTCACCTCGTAGGACTCAGCCAGCTCAGGTCCGATGGACCCGTCTTTCTTCAGGGTGACCAGCTGTTCAAAGACAGTGCCGCGCAGCATGTTTCTCGCGTTCACGGAAGTGTCCTTGTGCAGATCGTAGGACGTGGCCTGGTTGTCGTCTGCAATGCGGATCACGTCAGCATACTCTTCTGCGGAAGCCATGGCGCACACGCTGCAAAGCATGCACAGAATCATCACGACCGACAGAATCTTTCTGGAAATGATCATGAGCATCCTCCTCAAAAAATGATGGATTTCCGCTCAGAGTATAATAAAAATCCGTGGCTTGTCAATGAAAAATTCGAACGTTATTTGAGAAAAATTTATAAATGTTCGTCTCCTGCATCCGGCCTGTGCACAGATTCTGCAGAGCGGGTCTTGACTTGGAGAGGACTTGAAGGAATAAGATGCAGGCAGGATCAGAAATTTCAGGAAAATACGGAAGACGGGGAACGTGATGCGCATGAGCGGAAGCAGGACAGACGCGGCCATACTCCGGATCAACCAGACAGGATATGCCACAGACCTGCCTGTTCAGGCGGCGGTGAGCGCCGACAGTGAGGTTATCCTTAAAAATGCGGCGGGGGACGTGATCTCCATCCGTCTGTTCTGGCGCCTTTCGCCGTTTACACAGATGGCGTAGTAGGGATTGTCCGCGGCCACCCACTTGTGAAAGCGCACATAGTAGGCGTTCTTCGGGGCGAACAGCGCGCCGATGGCACATCCGTCCACGTTCAGGCGCTCGAACAGACAGGCGTCCACTTCCGCCTCATCCCAGGTGCAGACACCGCACTGGAGTCCGCAGAAGCTGAGCTTGCTGAACTCGGCCTGGTCCACACGCGTATGTGACAGCGTAAGGCCCGAGGACCGCAGCGAATGCTCAAAATCCAGAAGCGGCCGCGTATCCATGCCCTCAATATCCCCCTGAATGCCCAGGTCCCGGATCACGCAGCCCTCGGCCGTGCGCGTCACGCCGACGCTCAGGGCGGGAAAGGATCTGCCGCGGAGCCGGAGCTGGGTTCCGCTTTTGCTTTCAGACACGCCGTTGGGATCCGAAGAGTAGGCCCAGACATCGCCTTCCAGACAGACACAGGGCCGGTCAATGCAGAAGGTTTCGGTCAGATTGTACTGCAGCGCGTCCAGGTGCATGCGTCCGCCGAGCTTATTAAGCGCGTCCGGCATGGCGGGCATGAAATGATTTGCAGGGTCTGACAAGGACCATCATCCTTTCCTTGGACAGATGCATGATCGTTCGGTTTTCGTATCTGTGCTTCATTGCAAACCCTGCAGTGGACTCAAAGTCAATAGGTTTCGGGAAAATTCCGCGCTTGACAAGAGGGCGGGATTTGCGTAGTGTTCAACTGCCGGGGAAATGTGATGATAAGGCCCGGCAGAATGCGGAAAGGAAGGCAAAGTCCATGATGAATCTGGTTCAGAACACGCTCAGCCGGTTTGTTTCCTCCGGCCAGATCGCCGGATGCTCTGCGCGGATCATGCACCATGACCGCGTCGTCTTTGAGGGAAGCTTCGGCTGTGCCGACAGGGAGAAGAATGTGCCCATGTCGGATGCCACCATTTTTCCCATCGCGTCCATGTCCAAAGTAATCACCGTGGCCGGGATCATGCAGCTCTATGAACAGGGTCTGTTCAAGCTCTGGGATCCCGTCAGTGAATTCCTCCCGGGCTTCAAAAACCCCACCATTGCCGTGGAAAACAAGGACGGCAGCGTGGAAACGGTGCCCGCAAAGGGTGAGGTCACCATGCGCCAGCTCTTCACCATGACCAGCGGCGTGCCCTATGCCGGGAACGAGACCGCGGCCGCCCGGATCCGCATGGAAAAGGAAAAGGAATTCCGGGAAGCGGGCAAGAAAATGCCCGGGACCGTGGAATACTGCAATCTTGTGGGCCAGCTGCCCCTGGCCTTTGAGCCCGGCGAGCGCTGGATGTACGGGTTCTCCATTGATGTGCTGGGTGCCGTGATCGAGGTCCTGTCCGGCCAGACCCTGGGCCAGTACCTGAAGGAGCATATCTTTGACCCGCTGGGCATGCAGGACACGGGCTTTTTCGTGCCCGGGGAAAAGCATCCAAGGATTGCCCGGCTCTATCATATCCATGACGGCATGAAGCCCGCGGACCGCGTGTATCCGACGGAAAAGCCGGCCTTTGAGAGCGGCGGAGGCGGACTGTTCTCCACGGTGAAGGATTATTCCCGGTTTGCGCAGATGCTGCTGCACGGCGGCACGCTGGACGGGGAGCGGATACTGGGAAGAAAGACCATTGACCTGATTGCCATGGACCATCTGACGCCCCAGCAGCAGGCGACGCATGACTGGAATACCCAGCGCGGCTACGGCTACGGTCTGGGTGTGCGCGTCATGACGAACCCGGAAGTCGCGGACATCAACGGATCCGTGGGTGAATGGGGCTGGGACGGCGCCTTCGGGAACTGGTTCTGCGTGGACCCGAAGGAAGACCTGACCTGTGTCTATCTCACCACCAATCTGCCCGGTGACCATTACAGTTTCATCCCGCGTCTGATGGCGTCCATGTACGCTTCTCTGGACTGACGGAGGAAAGGAATCAGTCATGAAGTTGAATTTCAGCTGGCGCAGGGTCTGGATGTCCCTGTGCGGTGTGGTGGTGTGCGCCATTGCCGTGGGCTTTTTCAAGATCGCGGCCATGGGTGTGGACCCGTTCCAGAGCCTGATGAGCGGACTGGACCAGCTGGTGCCGATCCCCTTCGGCACGCTGTACGTGATCGTGAACGTGATTCTGCTCACGTTCAGCCTGGTGTTCAACCGGCACAATATCGGCATCGCCACGTTCATCAATCTCTTTCTGCTGGGCTACATCACCCAGTTCACGCTGGAAACGCTGCAGGGCTGGTTCCCGGCACCGGGCCTGGCGCTGCGCATCCTGTTCCTGGTCATCGGCATCGGCGTGATCTGCGTGGGCAGCGCGCTGTACATGACGGCGGACCTGGGCGTATCCACCTATGACTCGGTGGCCATCACCATGGCACATAAGTGGAAATGGGGAAAATTCCAGTATATCCGCATTGCCACGGATGTGGTCTGCGTGGTGCTGGGTACGGTGATCTTTCTCATCGGCGGCGGCACCTGGGCCCAGGTGCCGGAGATTGTGGGTATCGGCACCATTATCACGGCTTTCTTCATGGGTCCTCTGATCGAGTTTTTCAATGTGCGCATTGCGCGTCCGCTCCTGAATGCGGGAAAAGGCGCATGAGGAAATGGAACACCGGTGATCACACAGGTGTCCATATAGCATGAAAAAAACGGCAGCACCTATGCATCCGGCAAGACAAAGTAACGCAGGCATGATGATCATGCCTGCGTTTTTTGCATTCGAGCTTGCGTTACAATAAGGTCATGATAAGATGAAAACGTCAATTTAGCTGATTATGATGAAAATTATTAACATAATCAGCTAAAACGGGATATTTTCGATGCATTTTAGCTGATTATGTGAGGTTAAGGACATGCTGATTATCGGAAGGCAAAAAGAACAGCAGCTGCTTGCGGATTGTCTCAGGTCCCCCAGACCGGAGTTTCTGGCTGTATATGGCAGACGCCGTGTAGGAAAAACTTACCTGATCCGGCAATACTTCAATGATCGGTTTTCCTTCTATGCCACCGGAGAATTCAGTGAAAGAATGAAAAACCAGCTGAAACTGTTTCACGAGCAGCTGCGAAAATACGGTCATTCTTCGGGAACGGTTCCCAAAGACTGGCTGGAAGCATTTTCCCGTCTGCGTGATCTTCTGGAGCAGCCGGATGTATACCGTGATCCTTCTGGAAAGCGGATTGTTTTTCTGGATGAAGTTCCGTGGATGGATACCGCACGGTCTGATTTTCGCAGTGCCCTGGACTACTTTTGGAACAGCTGGGGATCTGCCCAATCCGATCTGATTCTGATTGTGTGCGGTTCCGCAACTTCCTGGATCATTGAGCATCTGCTGGATGGCCGTGGCGGTTTCTATAATCGGATTACCCGCCAGATCCATATGAAACCCTTCTGCCTGAAGGAATGTGAACTGCTTTGTTCCGCGAACGGTCTGGTCCTTACCCGCCCCCAGATCCTGGAAGCATATATGATTCTGGGCGGTATTCCGTATTATCTGAATCTGCTGAATCCACGGTTCAGCCTTCCACAGAATATTCAGGAGATGTGCTTTCAGGATACGGGTCCTCTCAGATATGAGTATTCCCGCCTTTTCAGTTCTCTGTTCCGTAATCCGGAAAAGCATCTTGCTGTCATTCAGGCCGCTGCTTCACGTCGCAGTGGAATCACCCGGAAAGAGCTTGCCCGGCTTCCTGCAATCGGTAACGGAGAAAATCTGACAAAAACCCTTTCCGAATTGGAACAATGCGGATTTCTTCGAAAGTACAGAGCATCCACAGCGGAGAAGTACGGGCTGCTGTATCAGATCATTGATCCTTTTGTCCTTTTTTCTCTTCATTTTCTGCAGAATCATCAGATTCATTCCTGGACCAGTTTTTACGGAACTCCCGCATATTATGCGTGGAAAGGAAACGCGTTTGAAACACTGTGCCTGAATCATGTGGATCAGATCAAGAACACGCTGGGTATTCGGGGCGTCGAAACAGAAGAATACGCCTGGCGCAATCGGACATCCTCTCCCGGCGTACAGATCGACCTGCTGATTGACCGCGGGGACAATGTCATCAATCTTTGCGAAATGCAATGTACAGATCAGCCTTTTTCCATTGATACCCCATATGAAAGGCAGCTGCTGGAAAAGTTAGCTGTTTTCCGCGCTGAATCGAAGACCAAAAAAGCCGTCCACTTAACGATGGTTTCCGCCAGCGGCCTGGTTCATAACGCGCATGCGGGTATAA
>CACYNZ010000069.1 GCA_902775835.1 uncultured Eubacteriales bacterium
GCCATCGCCCACGGCATCGGCGTGCTGCTGCCCTTCGGCATCGGTATTGTGCTGGGCATCTATTTCGTGGCCAAGCTCCTGGACTGGCTGCTTCGCCGTTACAAGGGATATACCTACTGCGCCGTGCTCGGCATGGTCATTGCCTCTCCCGTAGTAACGCTCATGGATTCCACCCTGTATCAGGATGTCAACTGGATCCTGATCCTGGTCTCCATCGTCACCTTCTCCCTTGGCTTTGTGATCGCCACCAAGCTCAGCGGGGAACCGGAAGACAACGCCGCCTGATGCCGCCACAGAATCTGTTTTGTCAGGGAGCTGCTGAGGCCCATGGCCCAACAGCTCCCTTTCTCTTTCCGGAAGGAGTTGCCGCCCATGTCCCCCTATGATGTCCCCTATTCCGAAGAAATGGGAAAATACCTGAGACTCTCCATCACCGAGCCCGAGAAGCTGCAGCGCATCGCGCACGCGCTTTCCTCGCCCATCCGCATTCAGGTCATGCGTCAGCTCGGAGAAGGCAGCATGAACGTCGGTGAAATCGCCGCCGCCCTGGATATTCCCATGTCCACCGCCGCCATTTCCGTAAAAACCCTCGAGGACGCCGGACTCATCCGCACGGTGAACCAGCCGGGCGTCCGCGGATCCATGAAGCTGTGCAGCCGGCGGCTGGACCATATCGATCTGGATATCGCCCCGCCCGAGGCGGAGCCCGCCAGCTTTATCGCTCTCTCCATGCCCATCGGCGGCTATTCCCGCGCCGACGGCATCCAGCCCACCTGCGGCCTGTGCGGCCTGAACAGCGCCCTTGGCGAAATGGACAATCCCCTGGCCTTTTATCAGCCGAACCGTTTTGAGGCCCAGCTGGTCTGGTTCCGCCAGGGATTCCTGGAATACCGTCTTTCCCTGCAGCAGGGCCGGGACCTGGTTCCGGACTGGGTCGAGATCTCCTTTGAGGCCTGCTCGGAGGCGCCCATGTACCGGGATCCCTGGAAAAGCGATATCGCCGTGGACGTCAACGGAAAGCGGCTGGGCATCTGGACCTGCCCCTGCGACTGCGGCGGAAGGCACGGTGTGCTCACGCCGGCCTGGTGGAGCGATCTGTCCACCCAGTTCGGGTTCCTGAAAACCTGGCGCGTGGATGGCGAGGGCACCTATCTGGACGGCGAAAAGATCGGCACGCTGCGCATCCAGGACCTGGACCTGTTCAAAAAATCCTATTTCTCCGTCTCCATCGGCGTGCCGGAGGACGCGGAGAACATCGGCGGCATCAATCTCTTCGGGGAAGCCTTCGGCGATCATCCCCAGGCCCTGTCCGTGCGTCTGGGCTATCACTTCTGAGCGACGATTTACCGGAGCCATTCAGGCTCCGTTTTTTTGCGCCGTTTTATTTCATGATTTTTGTATTGTTTTTCTGAGTGTTGACAGGTTTCATATAATAATTCCAAAAGTATTGACATAATCCAAAATGTGATTTACCCTGCATACGGTCAATCTGGTCCGCAAATTGTCATCGAAGGCATGTTTCCTGCAAAACTTGTGTGATTTATTGTTTGTAAATTACAAGAATTTTGTATCAAAGAGGTGGAAGCCATGATCCCGAGAAACGAGCATCCGCGTCCAGACTTTCAGAGGCCTTCCTTCTGGAATCTCAATGGCGTCTGGCAGTTCGAAATGGATGACGATGACCTGGGAACCGCCCAGCGCTGGTATGAACCGGGGCATTCCTTTTCCCGGGAAATCCTGGTCCCCTTTGTCTATCAGAGCAAGGCCAGCGGCATCGGGCCCACGGATGAGATCCATCCCATTCTCTGGTACCGCCGCACGTTCCAGGCGGATCCCGCATTCTGCGGCCGCCGCGTCCTTCTCCGGTTCGGAGCGGTGGACTGGGCCTGCGATGTCTATGTGAACGGAAGACACGTGGGCGCCCACGAAGGCGGATACACGCCCTTTGCCCTGGATATCACGGACGCCCTGTGCGAAGGCGATAACGATGTGTGTCTGCGCGTCACCGACACGCCGGACACGGCGCAGCCCCGCGGCAAGCAGTACTGGCGCCGCGGACTCATGGGCTGCTGGTATACGCCGGTGAGCGGCATCTGGCAGACCGTCTATATGGAAACCGTGGAAGACACTTACCTGGAGCGCGTGCACATGATCCCGGACGTGGATCACGAGTGTGTCAGCTGCGAGCTGAGCCTGAACCGCATCCCGGCACAGCCCCTGGAAGCGGAGATCCGCATTTCCTGTAAGGGCACTCCGGTGCGCACACAGCTGGTTTCCATCTGTGACCGTGACACCCGTGTAAGCATTGATCTCGGTGTGCGCTCCGCTTTCGGCGGTCTGGACCACGTTATGCTCTGGACCCCGGACCAGCCCGCGCTCTATGACACGGTTGTTACCCTGAAGCAGGCGGACAGGACCATGGATCAGGTGCAGACCTACTTCGGCATGCGCAAGATCGAAGTCAGGAACGGCCGCATCTATCTCAACAACTGTCCCATCTACCTGCGCATGGTGCTGGACCAGGGCTACTGGCAGGAAAGCCTGCTCACCCCGCCCAGCGACGAGGCCATTCAGACGGATATCCGGCTCACCCTGGACATGGGCTACAACGGTGCCCGGAAGCATCAGAAAGTGGAGGATCCCCGGTATTACTACTGGGCGGACCGCATGGGCCTGCTCGTCTGGGGCGAGCTTCCCAGTGCCTATGACTTCGGCAGCCGCAGCATGAGCGCGCTTTCGCACACCCTGGAAGAGTTCATGGACCGGGACATGAATCATCCGTCCCTGATCTGCTGGGTGCCGCTGAACGAGTCCTGGGGCGTGCGTCAGATCTATACCGATCCGCGTCAGCAGGCATTCGGCCGCATGCTGTATCACATGGTCAAGGCGCGCGACGGCAGCCGGCTTGTGTCCGGAAACGACGGCTGGGAGCAGACCACCACGGATATCTGTGCCCTGCACGACTACGCTGCCGACGGCAGCACACTGGCCGCGCATTTCCAGAGCCGGGAGCAGGTGGAAAAGCACGCCTGCGACTGGCGTCCCTGCTGGGCAGAGGGCGAAACGCCGCGGGGAACGGAAGCGTTCATGATCACCGAGTACGGCGGCATTGCCTTCACCAATATCGGCCTGCAGGGCGATGCCGGCGGCATGGAAACCTGGGGCTATCACGACAAGGTGGAGAACGAGGAAGATTTCTTCGCCCGCTTCGGAAGCCTCATGGATGCCCTGCGCGCCATTCCCTACTGCCAGGGATACTGCTACACCCAGCTGACGGATGTCATGCAGGAAGTCAACGGTCTTCTGACCCCGGACCGCCGCCCCAAGGTGGACATCCGGCGCTTCCGCAGCCTTAACCGCGGGCCTGACAGTCTGACCAATCAGACCCTTTGATCCTGTTTCCCGCCGTCCCAGGTCGGACGGTAAAAATATAAGGAGGTTATCCCATGAAAAAAACTATCGCGATCGTCCTGTCCCTGATGATGGTTCTGGCTCTGGCATCCACCGCTCAGGCTGCTCCCATCGAAATCGACTACTGGTCCGTGTTCACCGGTGCTGACGGCGCTACCATGCAGGGCATGGTGGACTCCTTCAACGCTTCCCAGGATGAAGTGCACGTGAACCACACCCCCATGACCGCTGACGACCTGTATCAGAAGATCCCCCTGACTGTGCAGACCGGCACCGGCATCCCGGATGTCTGCATCGTGCACATCGAGCGCATCCCCAACTTCGTGAACCAGGAAATGCTGTATTCCTATGACATGGACCTGATCGCTCAGGCCGGTGTCAAGCAGGAAAACTACAACTCCGCCGCATGGGCCCGCACCGACATCGACGGCGAGCACTACGGCATCCCGCTGGACGTGCACTCCTATGTCACCTACTACAACACTGACCTGTTCGATCAGTATGACCTGAACAGCTATGTGGAAGACGGCTATCTGACCTTTGACGAAGTCAAGGAACTGGGCGACAAGGCCAAGGCCGCCGGTTTTGAAGGCTATGTCACCGACCTGGGCTGGATGCGTGCTCAGCTGCTGAGCTACTACGGCCAGCTGGATCCCAACCTGACCCTGTCCGAAGACGGCATCAATCCCTGCATCAACAACGAGAACATGAAGAAAGTGTTCGAGACCATGAAGGATCTGTGGGAAGGCGGCTACACCACCGTGAAGAACACAGACTATTCCTCCGAGTTCTATTCCGGCAACATGCTGGTCTGGTCCGAAGGCATCTGGATGAAGGCCGCTGTTGTGGATGCCGGCATCAACTTCAAGATGATCCCCGCCATCTGCTACGATCCCGCCAATGCCAAGTCCTGGACTTCTTCCCACAACTTCGTGCAGTTCGCTGACGAGAACCGCACCGAAGAGGAAGACCTGGCCGTGGCCAAGTTCATCAACTACATGGGTGAGAATTCCTACACCTGGGCCAAGGACGCCGGCCAGTGCCCTGCCCACCTGTCCATCAACGATGTCGCCGAATTCGTCGATATGCCCCAGGCCTTCCTGGCTGATCCGGAGCGTGCTGACGAGCTGGCCATCTACAGCTACCTCTACTGGGGTCTGTTCGACACTGCCTATTCCCGCGTGGGCTGGGACTTTGTCGATGGCACCATCAGCATTGACGACGCGCTGGCCCAGATTGATCAGGAAATCAGCGACGCCATCGCTGCCCAGTAATCACCAAGACCCGTTCTGCGGGACAGGGCTCGGGCCCTGTCCCGCAGGTTTTCCCATTCAGTTCCCGCAGATGAAAAGAGGTGCAGGAGCATGTCCACGGCTAGGCTTTCTGATCAAAAGACAGGTTTGGCAAGAAATATCGGAGCGCTCATCCTGATGCTTGCCTTTGTCATCCTGTTCTGTTTCTCATCGGTGCACGCAACCACCACCGTCAAGGATGTGACGGTGGAGACCGATATGAAACTGCCCGCTCTGTTTTTCTCACTGTCCAGTGCGAGTATTCTCCTGATTCCCCTGGCCCTGGTCGGAACAGCCGCCGCCGTCATTGCCCTGATCAACGGACGGAGAAACGTTGCAATGCTGTTTGCCTTTGTGACATTTCTGTCCTTTGCGCTGTTCATGATCTTCTTTGCCAGGGAAAAGACGAATTCCGCGCTGTATACCCCGCTGAGCGCCGCGCTCAAGGAAGCCGGCGTCAGCTTCAAGAAACGTGATGTCAAGAGCATCACCGCTTCCTTTCATCCGCTGGTCTATCTTGCCCTGTGCTGCACCGGGCTCGCTGTGCTTCTGTGCATGCCCAGGTGGACAAGTGAAAACGCGCGCAGAAGTCTCCGCAAGGACCTTCTGCCCTATGCGTACATCGGACCGCATCTGATCTTTTTCGTCATTTTCTTCATCACGCCCGCGGTCTACGGCGTCTATGCCGCCTTCACCAAGTGGGACCTGTTCAATGAACCGGTCTTTGTCGGACTGGACAACTTCCGGACCATGCTGCTGGATTCTTCCAATACCTACTACAAACAGCTGCGCAACGGTCTGTGGAACACCATCAAGTTTGTCCTCTACTCCGTCCCCTTCTGCATTCTTGTACCCCTGACCCTGGCCGTGGCCCTGAACACCAAGTGCCGCGGAAACAAGTTCTTCCAGGCCCTGTATTACCTGCCCAGCCTCCTGTCCATCACCACGGTCACCCTGTCCTGGCGGTACATGTTCTCCCCGGACTACGGCGTGGTCAACAAGTTCCTGGGCTCCACAGAGAACTGGTTCACACCGCCCTATTCCTGGATTGTCATTGTGGTGGTCACGGTCTGGTGGTGTACCGGCAGCACCATGGTCATCTACCAAAGCGCGCTCGCGTCCATTCCCGCGGACCAGTATGAGGCTGCCGCCGTGGACGGTGCCGGAGCCTGGCAGAAGTTCCTGCACATCACCATTCCCGGCATGCGCTATCCGCTGATGTACACCTTTGTCACCACGGTCATCGCGCAGTTCAACATCTATGGACAGCCGCTCATGCTCACCGGCTTTGCCAACAAGGAAGCCAACGCCGTGCTTCTGATGTACATTCAGGAAAACGCCGTCAAGAAGCAGGTGGCCGGCATGTCCGCCGCCATGGCGCTGGTGCTCGGCGTGTGCATTATGGTGGTTTCCTTCTTCCAGCTCAGACTGATGCGTGCCAACGCACCGGAATAAGGAGGGGCGTGCAATGAAACAGGGAAAAGCCGGAAAACGGATCGCATTGCTGTTCATGATCGCTCTGGGCATTATCTGGATTGTCCCGGTCGTGTGGCTGATCCTGAATTCCTTCAAGTATGACTCCGATTTCATCACCAGTTTCGCCACCACCCAGGGGCCGTGGGACTATCTGACCCGTCTGATTCCCCGGCAGTGGACGGTTGTCAACTATGTGGAAATGTTCGTGGGCGGCAGCGGTACCAATACCACGGCCAACATTCTGGCGATGTTCAAGAACTCCTTCATCGTCTCCATCTCGGTCATGTTCTTTACCGTCATTCTCACCTCCCTTTCCGCCTACGCCTATGAGCGTCTGGATTTCCCGGGCGGCGAAGCCATTTTCTGGGCACTCATGTACATGAGCATGTTCCCCAACGTGGTGAACCTCCTGCCCATGTTCCGCATTTCCAACGCACTGGGCTGGGTCAACAACCTCAACGCCCTGATCTGGCCGAGCCTCGCTGGCGTGTTCAACATCTTCCTGATCCGCAATTTCATGCGGAGCATTCCCAGGGCGCTTGACGAAGCCGCCACCATTGACGGCGCGAGCAGTCTGCAGGTATACCTGCACATCATCCTGCCCTCCATCATGCCGGTCATGATCGTAGTGGCCCTGTTCTCCTTCAACGGTTCATGGAATGACTTCCTCTGGCCGTCCATTGTCATGACGGACGTCAACAACCAGACACTGACCGCCGGTCTTCGTCTGCTGTCCGGCCAGTACGAGCAGAAATGGGCGCACATGATCGCCTCCTGCCTCGTGTCCATGACCCCGCCTTTCCTGCTCTATCTCCTCGCTCAGAAGTATTTCCTGCAGGGCATTTCCGTCCAGGCAGGCGTAAAGGGCTGAGCATGTTCCGGGTCCGGCATCCATTCGCTGCCGGGCCCTGTGTTTTAGAAAGAAGGTATGTTATGCGCGCTGCCGCAGCCATTCTTGTCTGTCTCCTGGCCGTTCTCTCCGGCATCTCCCCCGCCCGCGCAGAATCGCTTCAGAGCCTTGAAACGTTCCCTGCCGAAACCGTCGCGGACCGCTTTGTCTCCAATCCCCGCAGCGTGAAGGACATCGGCGATCCCTTCGTGCTCGAGGAGGACGGCACCTATTACGTCTTTGCCACCGGCGGACCCATCGGGTTCAATGTCTGGAAGAGCACGAACCTTGTCACGTTTGAAAAAAACAAGGCCCTGCAGAAAGTTTCCTGGGCGTCCGGTGATTACTGGGCTCCGGAAGTCTTCCATATCGGGGACCGGTATGTCATGCTCTTCACGGCGCGCGCCCGGGAAAACCAGAGCCTGCGCACCGGCATCGCCTTTGCCGAAAAGCCGGAAGGCCCGTACACCGATCCCCTGGGACATCCGCTCATGGAACTCGGGTACGCCACCATTGACGCCACGCTCTGCTTTGACACGGACGGTCAGCCATACCTGATCTACGTGCGCGGCTGCTCCGAGAACGAGATCGGCTCCCTGCATGTCAGTCAGATCTACGGTGCACCGCTGGCCCCTGACCTGCTCTCCCTGGCTGGAGACCCCGTGCTGCTCACCACGCCGGAAGGCAGCTGGGAAACCCGCTCCGGCGACTGGCAGTGGAACGAGGGTCCCGCCGTAGTCTTCCATGACGGACGCTATTATCTCTACTATTCCGTCAACGCCTACTGGATGAGCGAGTATTCCGTGGACGTAGCCGTGTCCGATCATGTACTCGGGTCCTATGAAAAGCAGGACCCGTGCCCGCTGCTGGGCCCGGTCTACGAAAGCGGCACCCTGACCGTTTCCGGGCCCGGACACAACAGTTTTGTCACCATCGGGGACGAACTGTTCACCGCCTATCACACGCATACCTATCTGCAGAATCCCTCCGGCAACCGTCAGCTCTGTCTTGACCGCGCCGGGTTCCACACTGACGGCACCGCCTTCCTTTCCGGCCCGACCCTGGCACCTCAGCTCCGCCCCCTGAAGGAGCTCGGGCTTGTCAGTCACCTGCCCCTTGCCGCCTGCACCGGAGATCCGGACAGGAAGCTGAGCGACGGCGACCTGTGCATCGCAGACCCGGCATACGGCCTGCAGGATCCGGATACCGCCTGGACCTTTGACGCACCGGTCACGGCGGACATGATCCTCATCCATCCCCTGCCCGGGGAATCCTTCTCCGGCCGGATCATCCTCAATGACACATGGTGCCTGGATATCAGCGTGGAAGCGTCTTCCACGCCCGGTGCCGGCCTGATCCTGCCCTTTGAAGCGCGCGAGATCACTTCCCTCAGACTGTCGGGCACAGGCGGCCTGGCCGAGGTCATGCTGATCGGAACGCCCTGATTTCTCTGCAGCAAAAAGGACTGCCGCCGGCAGTCCTTTTTCCATGTTCTGTGCTCTTATTCAATGCCCCGGATTCCGCTCAGCGAGATCACCGAGCGCACATGGCCCACAATCATATCCCTCGAAATACTGCCCTGGGCACGGCTGTCATTGGAATTGTTCCTGTGATCGCCCATGACAAAGTATTCCCCTTCCGGCACGGTATACGGCCCGAAAGCGTACCCGTTGCTGCCGCCCGGCACCCGGAAGGCGTCATCCACATACGGTTCCTCATACCGGTCCCCGTTGACCAGGAGAATGCCGTCCCGGATTTCCACCGTATCCCCGGGAAGTCCGATCACGCGCTTGACAAAGTTCTGCGCCCCGCGGCCGGGATACCGGCAGATCACCACATCAAACCGCTGCGGGTTCCCGCCGAAGGTGATTCTCCGCGCCTGTTCCTGGCTTTCCGGATCCTGCCAGGGAAGGCTGAGCCAGGTGCTGGAATAGTCAAACTTAGTCACCAGCATGATCTCGCCGTCCGTCAGCGTACGCTCCATGGACGCTCCGTCCACCTTCACAAACTCAAACACAAAGGACCGGATGACAAGCGCAAACACCAGCGCCGCCAGCAGCGTACCTACCCATTCCAGCACATTACGCGCAAAGCTCTTTTTTCCCTTCGTCTTTTTCCTCGTCTCAGTCTGCATCTTCCCATGTTCCTCCTTTATACCAGACACGCCATTGCCGCGCTCACCGCAGGATACAGAATGCCTGCCATGCCAAAGGTAAAGGCAATGAGCCATTTCTTTATGGAAAACGCCTCCGGCATCCTGTCCGCCGCCATCTCCAGCACGCTCAGTTCACGGCTGCGTGCCAGTACACGGTCCATATAGGTTTCCTTCATTCCGCGTCCCCCTCTTCCTTCTTCAGCCGTTTCCGGATTCTGTGCAGACGGATCCGGACCTGGCCGTCTGTCATTCCGTTTTCCCTGGCCAGCTCCCGGGTACTCTTTCCCTCCAGGGCAAACCCCAGAAGCAGCCGGCGGTCCCGTTCATCCAATTCCGCAATTCTCTGCATGCGGCCTGTGCGCTCCCATCGCGCCATGTATTCGGCCTCCGCCGAGTCCACGAAAGACTCGGGCATGTCATCTGCCTGAAGAAGCGGCGCGCGCCTGAGGCGCCGGAGCTCGTCAATGCAGACTCTGCGGATGACGACATACAGATAGGTGCTGAACGCATAGCGCGTATCACAGGTTTCCCGGGACGCATGAATGCGGGCAAAAGCCTCCAGCACCGCATCCTCCGCCAGCTGCCGGTCCCGGAGCATACGATACGCATAGGCCTCGCCCTTCTCCCGCCACCGGAGGATCAGCATTCCCAGTGCATCGTTGTCTCCCCGCTTCATCCGTTCCATGAGCTCCCGGTCCGTCTCCATCCGCATCACCTGCCCTCTTCACTCAAGTATACGCACATAAGTCAGGTTTGTTACACGCAGGGAACCGATTTCCTGCCAGTTTTCCCAGCCGGAATGTTCCTCAAGCGGAAACAGCCGGCCGCAGAACCTATCCGCGGCCGGCTGCACACAGCATGCTTTGCCCTTTTCACCACATGTCATGTTGTTCAAGAAACGCTCTGGAACGGATGAGTGCACCGGATTCCTTGACCTCCGTGACCACCATGCAGCCCATTTCTTCTGCCATGCGAAGATAGCGCATGACATCCAGTCCGCCTGCTCCGAAGGCAAGATGATTTGAGCTGATGGTACAGTCATGAATATGAAAATGCTTCAGTCTTTCCGCATGCCCGAGTATAAACTCCTCATCCTTTCCTCCGGATTTGTAGTTATGTCCTGTATCAAAGGTAAGCCCGAACGCCCCGGACTCCAGCATGCACTTAATCGCATCCCTGTGAAACGCATGGTACCCTGACGTGTTTTCTATGCACAGGACGGTCCGGCTTCCCCTCAGACGCGCATCCACCATATCCCTGAACTCCGTCACAAGTTCCAGATACCGCTCCCTGCATCTGCTGTACAGATAGGTCTTTTCTCCGTTGATGGACGAATAGGTGCCCGGAAGCAGATGCATGGTCATCCGCGGAATGTCCAGTTCGCAGGCAAGCTCCATGGCAAAGCGGACGTTTTCAAGGCTTCCCCTGCGCATTTCCGGGGAAAACTCAAACGGATTCACCTGGTCATGGAGATGAATGGTCAGATCAATTCCGTAACGTTTTTTCAGTTCCCGGAGCTTTTTCGCGTCCACGCTGTCTGCCTGGAACCAGGGAAACGTCATGTTCATCTCCACAAATCCGAACCCCTGCTCCACGCAGAATTCCGCCAGTTTTTCCACATCCGGAAACTCCATAAGCGTCGGAATGCCATACTTCATTCAGCACTTCTCCTTTTCCATACTGATTCGGCCGCTGGCCAGCATGAGGCCCGAATCAGGCTCAAACATCAGAATCCCGTTTCCGGCAATATCGAACCGGATCCTGGCATCCGTCTCATAGTCAATGGCGCCGAACACCACAGAAGAAAGGATCTCATCCGCTATCTTGATCTTGACCGTTGTCTCCATGCCCGCCGGCAGGGTGGAATAGGCCTGGCCCTCCAGCTGTCCGGCGTCGCCGATCGGAAGGAATTCGGGCCGAATGCCGAGGCACACCTGCCCGGAGGTCAGTTCAAAGTCCTCGTTTGCCTGAAACAGTCCATGTCTTCCGAACACATCAATCTCGGCCGTGGAGGCGGATATCTTCCGTGCTCCGGCCTTCACGATGTTCATCGCGGGATTTCCCACAAAGTCCGCCACGAACAGATTGGACGGCCGGTTGTATACAGTCAGCGGAGGTGCATACTGCTGAAGCACGCCCTCGTTCATCAGGCATATCTTGGTGGACAGTGTCATGGCTTCCAGCTGATCATGGGTCACATACACAAACGTAGATCCCATGTCGCGGTGCAGCCGCTTAAGCTCTGTGCGCATTTCTCCCCTGAGTTTGGCATCCAGATTGCTCAGAGGCTCGTCCATGAAAAGCACCCTGGGCTTGGGAGCCAGCGTCCGCGCAATCGCCACGCGCTGCTGCTGTCCGCCGGAAAGCTCGGCGGGATAGCGCTCGGCAAACTGCTCGATCTTCATGGTCCGGAGCATTTCCGCCACCCGCTCGGCGACTGCCTGCTTTTTCCATTTCAGTGTTTCCAGACCGAATGCAATATTCTGATAAACCGTCATGTGCGGCCAGAGTGCATAATTCTGAAACAGAAAACCCACTTCACGCCTGGCAGGCGGAACATTGATATTCTTTTCGCTGCTGAACATCACCCGATCATCAAAGCAGATCTCACCGCGGGTCGGGGTTTCCAGGCCTGCAATCATACGCAGTGTCGTGGTCTTTCCGCAGCCGGAGGAACCCAGCAGCGTCACAAAGGACCTGTCCTCGATCTCCAGGTTCAGATCGTTGACACCGATGAATTTGCCCCACTGCTTTGTTACGTGTCTGAGAGTGATCTTGGGCATGTCAGTTTCCTCCTACTCCTTTGTCGATGGAAGCACCGGTCAGCTTGTTGGTGCCAAAATTGACCAGCAGCACAATGAGAACAATCAGAAGGTTGATGCCATTGGACATCTGGGTAACTGCCTTCTCATCAAAATAGGACAGCAGGGTCGTGATCAGGGTTCCGCTTGTGGTAAGAAGGATAAACAGGGACAGTTCCCGCATGCAGGATACAAACGGCAACAGATAGCCGCTGATAAACGATGACTTCTGAATGGGAAAGAGAATCCTGAGCATACGCTTTGGCCAGGAAGCGCCGACGATCACCGCCGCTTCCTCAATTTCACCGGAGAGCTGAAGCATGGAATTGGTGCCGCTGCGGCTGGCAAAGGGCAGATACTTGATGGAGCCCACCAGAACCAGAAGCAGCATGGTGCCTCGCAGGAAAGTGAGCTTTGAGGATACAGCCAGGAAAATCGCGCCAAAGGCCATGGACGGCACCAGGTACGGGAAGAAGGAAAGGCCGGAGACCAGCGCTGCCAGCTTGGTGCCCCGCTTTCGGGCCACAGCATATCCGATGAGAATGCCACAGGTACCCACAATCAGAGACACAATCAGGGACAGGCGTATGCTCCCGCCCAGCGCGCTCCAGATGCTTCGGTTGAAGAGAATTCCATTGCCCACATTTACCGCATAGCCTCCGATATTTTCCCGGCTGAACCAGTATCGGAGTGTCAGATGCGAGTAATCACCCTGCGTCTCACAGAGGGATTCCAGCGCAAAGGAGATGATGGGGAAAATGGAGATCAGGAAAAGCAGGATCACCAGCACCACCGTGAGTACTACATTGAATTTCCCGATCCGGATATAGGAAACCTGCCCGGATTTTCCCGTGACCGTGGTAAAGGACTTGCGCTTGCCTGTGAACCACTGGTTGATGCCCAGAAGCATGACGCCGAAGAGAATCAGAACAATGGTCATCACGAAAGCCTGACCCGAATATGTGGAATTATACAGAGAGCTCAGGCGTGTGGAGAGCACAAAGAAGTTTCCCGGGGATCCCACAAACACCGGCACTGCGTAGGATGCCATAGTGCTGGAAAACACCAGAAGCACCGTGGAAAACAGGGCAGGCATCACAATGGGGATGGTGATTTTTCTCAGAATACGCGCTCTTCCCGCCTGCAGGATCGTGGCAGCCTCCTCCAGGTTGGCATCCATGTTCCGCAGCGTTCCGCCAATGAGTATATAGGCAAACGGCGCATA
>CACYNZ010000070.1 GCA_902775835.1 uncultured Eubacteriales bacterium
TGAGGTAAGCGAAAGCCCGGAAAATACGGAGGAACCGCCTGCATCGCCAGCACCTGCCGATGTACAGGAGGTGACCGAAGCGCCGGAGGTGACGGAAAGTCCCGCTCTTGAAACGGAAGGAACTGCCGCGCCGACCGCTGTGGCCACAGATGCTCCAACAAAAAAGCCCGTGACTCCAACGGCAGTGCCAACACAGCCAGCCTCCGGCATCAATCTGGAGGCGTGCCTTTCGCAGAACAGGGACTTTGTCGCCTGGCTGACGATTCCGGGAACAAAGATCAATTACCCCGTTGTCCGTTCGGATAACACGGAGTATTACCTGCATCACCTGTTTACCGGAAAAGAAAGCAAGCTGGGCTGTCTGTTTTCCCTGAAAAGCTCGGATTACCAGACACCCAGCAGGAACATAGCGATCTATGGCCATCATATCAGTCACAGCGATGCCATGTTCAGCACCCTGATGGATTACAAGAATGCCTCCTACTGCACCGCGCACAGCCAGTTCCAGCTGAGCAGTCTGTATGGAGACCGAAATTACCGCGTTTTTGCGGTACTCAACATGAAGGTCAGCGATTGGGATGCCGCTACAGCTTCGTTCTCAAGTGATGAGAGCTTCATGCGCTTCGTCAATCGCGCCGTCAAAAAGTCCATGGTTGATACCGGTGTTCAGGTAACGGCTGAGGACAACATCCTGACCCTGATCACCTGTGATCGCAGCTATGGCGGAGCCAGCGGGCGGCTTATCGTCATGGCTGTACAAGAATAAGGAGGTTTGCAAATGCAAGCGAGATTCAAGCGTTTCACTGCGCTCATCCTGTCGGTGCTCATGGTGCTGACATGTATGCCCATGAGTGCGATGGCGGAAGAGACAGCGATTCCGACAGAGAACATCAGCATCGAAGTGATCCCTGATGATGCTGAAGAGCTGGCTGATGAGGAGACTGCGCCGGCTGCGGACACAGATGCTTCTGTTCCCTCAGACGAGCCTGCGGGAGAAGCTGCTTCGGACGCGGAGAAAGTGACCGATCAGGCATCCTCCGAAGAGACATCCGCTCCTGAAGCACCGCAGGAAGAGCAGGTGTCCCAGGAGGAAGTGCCTCAGGAAGAGACGATTCCGCAAGCCGGGGAAACGGAGCCTGCGGAGGCTTCTGATGAACAGCCGGTCTCAGGGGAGAACCTGGCAGAAGAACCGGCAGCGGAAGCTCTGGCTGAAACCAGACAGGAAACCGCTGAACCGGCTGTAGATGATCGCCATCCTTTGCAGGCGGCGATTGATACCTACGGCCATATTTATGTGGCGACGGTAGGACGGACAGACGTGTTCAGCACGGCGGAGCTGAAAGCGGACACTCTCATCTTCTCTACGGCTAAAGATGCTTTCCTGCTGATGGCGACAAAGTTCACTGAACAGAGCACCGTCAAGGTCTGGTTCCTGGACATGGATGGAAATGTGGTAACTGGTTTTGTCTCCAGAAAGGATCTGGATGAGGGATACCTTCTGGATGAGGACATCCGTGAGGTCAATTACCTTCCGGTGGGTCAGGGCATGACGGCCATCGGCATGATGAGCCTGTTCCAGGTGAACGGAAGCTATCCTGCCGCAGAGACAGATCCACAGATTGTGGAAGCGCCTGTGGATACTCCTTCCGAAGAGGAAGAGCCAGTAAGCACTGAAGCAGAGGAACCTGTTGAGAGCGAACCGGCAGAGACTGAGCTTCCTGCTGAACCGGCGGAAGACGAGCCCCTGCCGGAAACCGATCCGGCAGAACAGTCTGCTTCTGAGGAAGAACCCCCTGCGGATGAACCTCAGGAGCCCGAGCAGGAGGAGCCTGCGCCGGATTCTGAAACGGCAGAGAATCCTGAGGAAAGCACGGAAACCCCGGAAGCTTTTCCCACTGAAGCTGAGGATCCTCTTGGGGAAGCCTCGGAGACTTCCGATGAGCCTGCCTATGAAGCAGCCGGTTCCTATGTCGGCGTTACCACGAAAACCCGTGTGTTTGCCGGCATTGATGCCCAGGCATCTGAAACCTATTACAGCGGCGAATACCTGGGCAACTTTGTGAAGGATGCCACCGTTCAGATCCTGTCCGTCGATTTTGATGAAACCGGTCATATCTGGTATCAGGTGCGGTTCCTCTACGGAGAGGATGCTGCCGACGGACGTATCAAGTGGACGGATTACGATTCCGTCTGGATTCTGTCTGATGAAACCGGTGAATCAGCAGATGAATTCCTTACGGTCACGGATTACGCCTATACGTTGGAGTTCCTGAACATGAAACGCAGCAGCGGAAGAAAACGGCTCAGGGCTGCGACGCCCATGAACGGTTTTACGCTCAAAAACATCAGCGGTAAGGTCGGTGAATTCCATGCCGGCCAGTCTGACCTGTACGGAGACTCCGGCAGGAATGCTGAATATCCGCAGATCGCTGAGTCTGCTGCACACGGTAAAATCTACGCTCCCCCACACTATCTGGAGGGCTTCACGGTGTTCTGTCTGGAGCATAACCTCTCCGGTCCCGGTGAAGGTTCCGACTTCGGACCGATCCCAAAAGGTCCATTTATGGTGGTGGACATGGATGCTTTCGTGACGGATTCCAGCTATGGAGGCGCTTCCGGTGTCCGGTTTAAGGCCAGCACCATGCACGCCCTGGGATGGGTGCTGCGTCACACATATCCATTCATGGTGCTTGACCGCAGCGATTCCTACAACGAAGCATGGACCCGTGTAGCCGGTCAGTTTGCCATGCGCGAAGTCATCAAACAGCTGGAAGGCGCGGAGTATGTGCGCAGTTTCTGGGACATGGATAACTTCTATGCGTTTTCTGACGGTGCGCCTGCGGTGTATCTGGAATATGCCCGTTGGCTGGCGGCAAACGGCATCGCCCATGCAAAGATTACCGGAAACATCACGGCTTCCAATCAGAGCCTGAGCGTTTCCGGCGGCAGCTATATCGGCACGGTCAAGCTGACCACAGATGCCGATCTGATCCGCATTCCCAGGTCTGCCGGTGCGATTACCGGGAACAGCGGCGGATCGGACGCCGACTATTACTACGTGAAGAGCGGAGATACTATCAGGATCACATCAACCATGAGCAGATTCTCCGTTTCCATGGAGTCTCTTTCCTCAAGTGAGGAGGAAGCCAATTTCCTTGTCGGCATTCCTTCCGTGGATCTCCAGAAGCTCATCGTCCCGACGTACGGTGCGCCGAATTCTCTGAAAAGCGGAAGCATTACCTTTGAGCTGAGCCTGGGCGAGATTGCGGTCACCAAGAAATCGGATGACGGTATTCTGCTGAAGGGCACCGTGTTCGAGCTGCTGAACAGCTCTGGAGGCGTAATTGCCACGGCGACCACCGATGCCAACGGCGTAGCCACTTTTGCCAGCCTGCAGCCCGGTACCTACACCGTGAGGGAAAAGACGGCACCTCAGGGCTACAGGCTTGCGTCTGCTTCGCAGAACGTTTCTGTAGCCGCCGGCGTCACTTCGACCGTGACTTTTATCAATCCGCGGATTACAGGCCGCATTCGGATTGTCAAAACAGATCAGCTGACAGAAAAGCCTCTGGCCGGTGCAGTGTTTACTGTCACCAGACTATCCGGCCCTGAATCGGACAATGCTTCCGATATCGGGAAGGTAGTCGCCACCATCACCACCAATGCGCAGGGTATCGCTGAAACCAGCGTTCTGCCCTGGGGCGAGTACAAGGTTGTTGAAACGGGTGTGCCGGAGGACTATCTGGATTCCGGCTATACCGCTACTGTCTGGATCAAGTAACTGAGGAGGAATGAGATATGTTCAATATGAAGCGCTTTCTTCATCTGATGCTCGCAGTGATTATGCTGCTGTCCTGCTTTCAGAGTTCCTGTGCCTACGCCGCGGATGAACCTGCGACCGTCACCCTGCATGTCACCAACACACCCGTGCGCGGCGACATTATACTGGAAAAGAGTGGAATGCAGCTGGTTCGCTTTTCGGATGAAAAGGATTCCTATGGCAATACTGTCATGAAGCCGGTGTATCAGAACGGAAGTCTGGCCGGTGCTGTTTTCGAGCTTCATGCTGCCGAGAATATTGTCGGCAAGGAAGGCACCGTCTTCTACAAAAAGGATGAGCTGGTGGAAAAGCTGACCAGCAGCGCATCCGGCTCGGTCAGGTCCAGGGTGCTGCCTCTGGGCAAGTATTATCTGAAGGAGATTTCCGCTCCGGACGGCTATGTGTTTGACAGCACTCCCCATAACGTTACCCTGTCCGCTGTGGACAAGAAGACGGCGGTTGTTGAGGTGAAGGTCTCTGTTTCCAATACCTATCTTCCGATTCGTGTGACACTGCGCAAGGAGAAGGAAAACCTGAAGGTGACCGAGACCGAGGATGGAATGATTCACCAGACCATTGAGGTGGTTCCCGGTCAGGGGTTTGTGTTCGGCCTGTACAACAATGCCGTGATCACATATGGCAATGATCAGAAGCTGCCTGCCAACACCCTGATGGCAACCGGAACCACGGATGCCAGAGGCAATCTGACCTTCTCCGGCATGTTCCCTCATGGGGATTACTACGTGAAGGAAATCTCTGTGCCCCAGGGCTGGCTGCTGAGCGCGGAAAAGTATCCCGTGAAGCTGACCAGTGCCAATAAGTCCGACAGCGAGAATGTGATCACTGTGTATCTGGAAGATCCTATCCTGAATCACCTGATTTACACGCCGGTCACTCTCAGCAAGACGGACATGACCGGCAGGGAAAAGCTGGCCGGCGCGCTGATCGAAGTGTATGACGCGGACGGCAATGCTATCTACCGCGATTACACCAATAGCAGGGGTGAGATCCCCAACATTCCTGTCGTGCCCGGCACCTACACCTTCAGAGAAGTCTGTGCTCCTTCCGGCTATGCACTGAATGCCGCCATCAAAACCTTTGCCGTCACAGCGGACGGCAAGGTGACGGGCGATACCGTGATTCGTGATGAAGTGAACAGGGTGGCACTGAAGAAGGTCAAGGATAATGGCGATCCTCTGCCTGGCGCGGTTTTCGGACTGTTTGACGCGAAGGATACCAGGATCCAGGAAGCGACCTCCAAAGCGGACGGCTCTGTGGTGTTTGAGAAGATTCCGTATGGCAGCTATACCATCCGGGAAATCAGTGCTCCCTACGGCTACCACCCATCCAGGCAGGAATGGAAGGTGGACGTGGACGGCACCTACGTCAATCCTTCTACGCTGCTTGCGACCGTTGAGAATCAGACGGCACCTGGCCACATAAAGATCCTCAAGCAGGATGAGCTGGATAAGCATGTGATTGCCGGTGTGCAGTTCGACATTTTCAAGGTCGGTGCTGACGGCAAGCCGGGTGATCTGGTGGCGAAGATGACGACCGGCAAGGACGGGATCGCGGAATCTCCGGATCTGTTCCCGGCGGATTACTTTGTGCAGGAGCACGTAAATCCCACCGGCTATACAAATCAGCTGTGGAGTGAAAAGATCACCGTGGGCATGGATGAAACCATTACCCGGACCGTCACCAATATGCCGGTTCAGGGAAGGATCCGCATTGTGAAAACAGACAGCGAAACCGGCAGAGGCCTGCCCGGTGCGGTGTTTACGGTGACAAGGATTACCGGCCTGCCCAGCCATAACGGCGAGAATGACGGCGAAATCGTCGCGGTCATTACCTCCGGCGCTGACGGCACAGTGGAAACCCCACTGCTGACATGGGGCGAATACCAGATCGTTGAAACCCATGTGCCGGATGATTACCTGGATGCCGGTTATTCCGTGACGGTTCGAATTTCTGATGAAGTCAGGACAGAAGAACCCTAAACCGAAGAAACGCCAGATCCTGTGAAGTGAGTCTGAAGGCAGCGGCGAAAACCGCTGCCTTTTCTCTCTTCATGAACTGAGAAACGAGGTATAACGGATGTATTTTACAAGGAATAAAATGCCGGTCATCCTGCTTGCGCTGTTTCTGCTGATCGCCTGTCTGCCTGTTATGTCGATGGCTGAATCGGTGGACACGCAGGAAATTACGGTGGCCAATACGCCGATCAAGGGCCTGATTCAGATAAAGAAGCAGGGTCCGGTGCTGATCGGCTTCAACGAGCATCAGGATCCCTTCGGCAACACGGTGAACACGCCCATGTACAGCAAAGGCTCTGTGAGCGGCGCGGTGTTTGAAGTGCGCGCTGTGGAGGATATTGTCGGCAAGGATGGTACCCTCTGGTTCAAGGCGGACGAGGTGGCAGCTACACTGACCACAAAGGACGGCGAAGTGGAAACAGATCCGCTGCCGCTGGGGCACTACTATGTGATGGAAGTATCCGCCCCTGAAGGGTATATCCTCGACAGTACCCGCTACGATGTGCTGCTGGAAGCCAGGGATCATGTGACGCCGACTGTCTCTGTCAGTGTGGTCGCAGTCAATGATTACATGCCCACAAAGATCAGCCTGTTCAAGGAAAAGGAGATTCTGAATACGGAAACGGATCAGGATGGTATGACCCATACCATTCTGAAGCGTGTGCCCGGTGAGGGCTTTGTGTTCGGCCTTTATAACAGCGATCCCATCGCGTATGAAAATGGCACGCTGGACGCCGATACCCTGCTGGCGACTGCAGTCTCCGACAGGAACGGTAAAATCAGCTTCAGCGGTCAGTTCCCGCATGGGGAATACTGTGTTCGGGAACTCTCCGGGCCGGATGGCTGGAAGCTGAGTGAAGCGGATTTTCTGCTGAGAATCAGTGATGAATATGCCACAGAACATCATGAGATCGTCATCAGTCTGGATATGCCGGTTGTCAATGAACTGATTCACAGTGATGTGCGCGTGTCCAAGACGAATCTGAGCGGTTCGGATTATCTGCCGCATACACTGATCGAAGTGAAGAGCGAGGACGGTAAGACTGTACTGAAGGATTACACCGGCGATGACGGTTATCTGCCAGCCTTCCCTGCTGTTCCCGGCAAATACACCTACCGTGAGGTACTGGCACCGGAGGGTTATGAGCTTTGTACGGCCGAGCTGGCCTTCTCCGTCAATGAGCATGGTGAAATCGAAGGCAGGACAACAGTAACGGATGACTGCACCCGGTTCAGCCTCCTGAAGGTGGATGAGTATCATAAGCCCTTGGCTGGCGTAGAGTTCGGCCTCTTCCGGGAGGATGGTACGCAGCAGGCAAAGGCAGTATCGGATGAAAAGGGTCTTGTGACCTTTGAAAAGATCCCGTATGGCACCTACACCGTTCAGGAAACCAAAACATTGACCGGCTACCTGAAGAATCTCACCAGGGTGCCGATTACCATTGACGGAACATTTGTCAATCCGAAGGAGCCGATTGCCACGCTGGAAAACTGCCAGTCCGAGATCCTGATCCGGAAGGTCGATCAGAACAGCACGGCACTGCAGGGCGCTGAGTTTGGGCTGTATGACGAAAGCGGCAGGCTGGTCATGACCGCTGTCTCTGATATGGAGGGCAACGTCCGTTTCATCGGCGTGGATTATGGGAAATATACCATCCGCGAGCTTTCTGCTCCGGACGGATATCTGGCTGGCCGCGATGTGATCTCCATCACCATTGACGAGGGCTATACCAATACCGACCAGCCCGCAGCGACTGTGATCAATCCCGAGAAGAAGATCATGTGCATCAAGGCGGATACCTCCGGTAAGCCTATCCCCGGGGTTGAATTCTCCCTCTACAATGCCGCCACCATGGAAAAGGTGGAGACTGCTGTCAGCGACAAGGATGGTGTAATCATCTTCCGCAATTTCGATTACGGCGACTGGATCATCCGTGAAAACGCGGCTCCGGAAGGGTATTCCAGGATGGAAGATATCCGCTTCCAGGTCAGCACCGGCTGGAAAGAGCCCAAGCCTATCCTGTGCGTGAATATCCCGAACCACTACGAATTTATGAAAACTGACAGTTCCGGCAATCCTCTGGCCGGCGCGAAATTCCGACTGGAGGATGAAAACGGCAAGGATCTGGGTACCTATGAGTCCGGTAAGGACGGCATGGTACAGATCAAAGACCTGAAGCCTGGCACCTATCTCATCCGGGAGATTGAAACCCTGGAGGGCTACAGCGTTTCCGGCGAGGTCATTAAGCTGAAGCTGGATGAATACTACACGGTCCCTGAAAAGCCGACACAGTTCGTCAACTACACCACCATCCAGACCGGCGTGCATATCGCGGTCACCGGAGTCATGTGGGCAGGCCTTGGCCTGATGGCGATCAGCGGCACGGTGGGGCTGATCCGCAGGCGGCGTAAAACGAACTAAGCAGGGAGAGATGCCTGAATGAAGCGTCTGTATTTCCTTCACCGACTGGAGGTGCCTCCCTGGCACTTCCTTTTCCATTCTGACAGAGAAGGGAGATTCCCATGCAGGAAGAGATCGAAAACAAATCGGTGACCCTGATCATCAATACCAGTAAGCTGACGGCGCGAACCCTGACGACGGCGTTCATGAAATTCCTGCGCTACTCCAAAGGAAAGCTCAAAGATCATCATGATGTAAAGCCGCAGGGTAAGCAGTCAGTCAAGAAGCTGATCGCCCAGAACCAGGGTGTGGAAAAGACCGAGCTGGCTGACAGGGCTGAGGTGAAAACCTTCGATCATATTGCCAGGCAGTATGGCGTGGATTATGCCATCAAGAAAGGCATGTCCCCGGAGGGGAAGCAGCGCTACATACTGTTCTTCAAGGCCCGTGACCGGAGTGCCATTGACCAGGCTATGTCCGCCTATGCTGCCAGCTACGTGAAAAAGCATAAGCGGGAGCATCCGCCCATTGAACAGGTCGCAGATCCGCTCAAGGAAATGCTGCCGGGCCGCAAAAAGGATCGCGTCCGGGAGAAGGGGATGCAGCGATGAACGGTGATAAGCTGAAAAAGCAGTTGATCCTTAATGTCCCGTATATCCTGATCGGGCTTTACGCGACCAAACTGGGAGAAGCCTGGCGCTTAGCCGAGGGTGCTGACGCTTCTCAAAAATTCCTCCACCTGATGGACGGCTTCAGCGCCGCCTTTCAGTCTGCGCTTCCCAGCTTTCATCCTACGGATCTCCTGATCGGTCTGCTGGTCGGCTGCGTGCTGCGTCTGCTGGTGTATGAGAAAAGCCGGAACGCAAAAAAATATCGGCGCAATGAAGAGTACGGCTCCGCCCGCTGGGGTACGCACTCCGATATCGCGCCGTTCATTGATCCGGATCCATGGAACAATGTAATCCTGACGAAAACGGAAAGCCTGACCATGAGCAGCCGTCCGAAGGATCCGCGCAATGCCCGGAACAAAAATGTGCTGGTGGTCGGTGGCTCCGGTTCCGGCAAAACCAGGTTTTTCATCAAGCCCAACATCATGCAGTGTACAAAAACGAAGGGTACATCGATCGTAGTCACCGATCCGAAAGGTACCCTGATCGTGGAAACCGGCAAAATGCTGGTCGCCGCCGGCTATGACGTCCGGGCGTTCAATACGATCAATTTTCAGAAGTCGATGCACTACAATCCGTTCGCCTATATTCATTCAGAAAAGGATATCCTGAAGCTTGTTACCGTCCTCATCTCCAATACCAAGGGTGAAGGAAAAGGCGGCGACGATTTCTGGGTAAAAGCGGAAACGCTGCTGTACATCGCTCTGATCGGATATATCCATTACGAGCTGCCGCCGGAGGAGCAGAACTTCGCGACCCTGATCGACATGCTCAACAAAATGGATGCCCGTGAGGATGATGAGGATTACCAGAACGAGGTGGATCGCTGGTTCGAGGATCTTGGCAGACGGAAGCCGGGACACTTCGCTGTTCGGCAGTATGCCAAGTATAAGATGGCTGCCGGCAAGACAGCGAAGAGCATCCTGGTCAGCTGCGGCGCACGCCTGGCTGTATTTGATATTGAGGAGCTTCGGGAGATTACAGCCTACGATGAGCTTCATCTGGATACGATTGGAGAAAAGCGGACGGCCCTGTTTCTCATCATGTCAGACACGGACGCCAGCTTCAATTTTCTCATCAGCATGGCGTATTCTCAGATGTTCAATCTGCTCTGCGAAATGGCGGACGATGTGCACGGAGGCCGCCTGCCGGTGCATGTCCGCTGCCTGATCGATGAATTTGCCAACATCGGGCAGATTCCCAACTTTGAGAAGCTGATCGCCACCATCCGCAGCCGTGAGATTTCAGCATGTATTGTCCTCCAGGCACAGTCTCAGCTCAAGGCGATCTACAAGGATAATGCGGATACCATTGTCGGCAACTGCGACACGCTGCTGTTTCTCGGCGGCAAGGAAAAGACCACGCTCAAGGAGATGGAGGAGCTCCTGGGCAAGGAAACCATTGATACGTTCAATACCGGCGAGAGCCGGGGCCGTGAGACCTCTCACAGCCTGAACTATCAGAAGCTCGGCAAATCCCTGATGTCGGTGGACGAGATCGCTGTCATGGACGGCGGCAAATGTATCCTGCAGGTTCGGGGCGTCAGACCCTTCCTCTCGGACAAGTACGACATCACATCGCATCCCAACTACAAATATCTGTCAGACTCCGATCCCAGGAACGCCTTCCACATCGAAAAGTACCTTTCCCGCCAGCTGAGGCTTCGGCTGGAGGAAGAAAGTCAGGTCTGGGAAATCGACGTGAGCGATACCCCGGGTGAGGAGGAAGAGCTTCTGGAAGAGCTGACGGATGAAACCCAACTACTGGCTGCCGGATATGGCGGCCTTTTATAATAAGGAGGTTTATGTATGGACTTTTTTAATTCTGCTGTAACGGTTCTCCAGACCCTGGTCATTGCTATCGGTGCCGGTCTCGGTATCTGGGGTGTTGTCAACCTGCTCGAAGGATATGGCAATGATAACCCCGGTGCGAAGTCCCAGGGCATTAAGCAGCTCATGGCCGGCGGTGGTGTTGCTCTGATCGGCACCACGCTCGTTCCTCTGCTCAGCGGCCTCTTTGGCTGATGCGCATCCGACCACTCTTGCGCCCTCTCCCGCATCTGCGGGAGGGGGCCTTTAAGGAGGGATGTCCTTGAATTTCATTTGGGACAAGATTACCGAGTGGCTAAAAGAGCTGCTGGTCGGCGGCATCGTCAGCAATCTGTCCGGACTGTTTGACAGTATCAATACCCGGGTAGCCGATGTGGCTTCAACTGTGGGTAAGACACCCCAGGCGTGGAACGGAAGCATCTTCAGTATGATCAAGAGTCTTTCTGAAAATGTGGTGGTGCCCATCGCCGGGATCATCCTGACCTTTGTCATGTGCCTTGAGCTGATTCAGCTTCTGATCGACCGGAACAACATGCATGATTTTGAGACCTTCATTTTCTTTAAATGGGTTTTCAAGACCTTTGCCGCCGTGCTGATCGTCACCAATACCTGGAACATTGTTATGGGTGTTTTTGATGTCGCGCAGCATGTGGTCAGTCAGGCAGCCGGTGTGATCATCGGGGATACAGCACTGGATATATCAACGCTGCTCGGAGATATGGAAGCGAAGCTCATGGAAATGGACATTGGTCCGCTGTTCGGGCTGTGGTTCCAGTCCTCCCTCATGGGCATTATTGCATGGGTGCTGAGCATCTGCATCTTCATCATCGTGTATGGCCGAATGATCGAGATCTACATGGTGACTTCCGTCGCTCCCATCCCCATGGCGACCATGGTCAACCGGGAATGGGGCCAGATGGGACAGAACTATCTGCGGTCGCTCTTTGCCCTTGGCTTTCAGGCGTTCCTCATTATGGTGTGCGTTGGAATCTATGCCGTGCTGGTGCAGAACATCAGTGTGGGCAGTGACGTCAGCGCCGCGCTCTGGACGTGCATCGGGTACACGGTGCTGCTGTGTTTCACCCTGTTCAAGTCCAGCTCCGTCGCCAGGTCCATTTTCAACGCACATTAATCAGGAACGGACGTGACGGCAATGAAAAAGAAAAACACAACCCGGAAAGCAAAATCACGAAAGAAGTACCGGACACTGCGAAAGCGGAAGCACCGGCGTCAGGCCGGGAAACGGCTTCCTGTCTGGTACGTGCTTCGCAGAAAAGGAGGATGACCGATGGCTTATGTACCTGTTCCTAAAGATCTGACCCGCGTCAAATCCAAGTTCCTGTTCAACCTGACCAAGCGGCAGGTTGTCTGCTTCGGTCTGGGAGCACTGGCTGGTCTGCCGGTGTTCTTCCTGACCAAGGAGGCGATCGGCGTGAGTATGGCGGCGGCGCTCATGATTGTCATCATGCTGCCGTTTTTTCTGTTCGCCATGTTTGAACGCAACGGCCAGCCTCTGGAGGTTCTGCTGAAGCATTACGTTCAGGCCCGGTTCGTCCGGCCAAGGACGCGTATATTTCAAACGGAGAATTTTTACGCTGCCCTTGAACAGAACACGAGAAACAGACGGGAGGTCAGAAAGATCCTTCATGGCAAGAAAAAAGGAAAAGCTTAAGCTGACGCGGGCTGAAAAGAAGCAGCTGCAGCAGCTGATGACGCGCAGCCAGCAGCAAAACACAAAGAAAGGTCCGCGGACAGCGCAGGCGACTATTCCATATCAGCGGATGTGGCCTGACGGTATCTGCCGCGTCACGGATAACTATTACACGAAAACCATTCAGTTTCAGGATATCAACTACCAGCTGGCTCAGAACGACGATAAGACCTCGATCTTTGAGGGCTGGTGCGATTTCCTCAACTACTTCGACGCATCCATTCACCTTCAGTTTTCCTTCCTCAACCTGACTGCCAGCGCGGAGTCCTTCGAGCAGAGCATTATCATCCCGGATAAGGATGATGGTTTCAACGATGTGCGGCATGAATATGCCGAAATGCTCCAGAACCAGCTGGCCAAGGGTAACAATGGTCTGACCAAGACCAAGTTCATTACCTACGGCATTGAGGCGGAAAACTTCAAGACGGCCAAGCCTCGGCTGGAGCGCATTGAGATTGATCTGCTGAACAATTTCAAGCGTCTGGGCGTTGCCGCCGCTCCGCTGGACGGACGGGAGCGGCTGAAGCTGATGCATGACATGTTCCACATGGACACGCAGGCACCGTTCCAGTTCGACTGGAAATGGCTGGCCCCGACCGGGCTTTCC
>CACYNZ010000071.1 GCA_902775835.1 uncultured Eubacteriales bacterium
TTATCTACTTTAATTAGCCTGAGTGCGGCATTGGCGGTCTAACATCGTCGGTGCTGAGCTTTGGCTGTATGGTAGAAAGGCAGTCCGGGGACTAAATCCTTGGAAGCACGCGACTTCAGTCGTGTGAGGCTTCACCTGATCGTATCGGATATCATGATGCCCGGCATGGACGGGTTCGAGTTTGCGCGGACGGTTCGGGAAACCAGCCGGGAGATCCCCATTCTGTTCATGACCGCCCGGGATGATTTTGCCGCCAAGCGGGAGGGCTTCCAGATCGGCGTGGACGATTACATGATCAAGCCCATTGATCTGGAAGAGCTGGTGCTGCGGGTAGGCGCTTTGCTGCGCAGGGCGAAAATCAACAACAGCCACCGTCTCGAAGTGAACGACGTGATACTGGATGCGGATGAGCGCTCCTGCATGGTCAGGGGCGAAGAGGTCAGCCTGACCACCCGGGAATTCAATATTCTGTACAAGCTTCTGTCCTACCCCAAAAAGACGTTTACCCGGGCACAGCTGATGGACGAGTTCTGGGACGCGGATTCTTCCTCTTCCCTGCGCACGGTGGATGTGTATATGACCAAGCAGAGGGATAAGTTCTCCGGCACGGACGCTTTCGAGATCCAGACAGTGCGGGGGCTTGGATACAAGGCGGTGATCCGGGAATGAACAGGGAACGGAAGACATTCATGGTCTGGCGCTATGTGACATTTTTCCTGATGGTTTCCTTCGTGGTCACATGCTCTTTTCTCCTGTTCCTGAACTCGATGCAGATCGACATGTCCGTGCTGCCCCGCAATGCGGTGTTCACGTTCGGCAATATAGCGTTTCTCAGCGGCTTCCTGCTTCTGATTGACTGGCTGTTCCGCAAGTGGACGGTGGACAGACCTGTCCGCAGGATTCACGAGGCTACAAAGCGCATGACGGCAGGGGATCTGACAGCACGCATTGACACGTCCGGCTTCAGAATCTTCAGCGATGACTTCAACGGGATTGCGGAGGACTTCAACCTGATGGCCGAGGAGCTTTCCAGCAACAGTTCCCTGCGGACAGACTTTGTGGCCAATGTATCCCATGAGCTGAAGACGCCTCTGGCCGTGATCCGCAATTACGCAAGACTCCTGCAGAGTGGGGGACTGACGGAAGATGAGCGCATGGAGTATGCCCAGGGGATCGACCGGGCCACTCAGCGCATGACGGCGCTCATTACCAATATCCTCAAGATGAACAAGCTGGAAAAGCAGCAGATTAGCCCCAGGGTGCAGGAGTATGACCTGACGGAGCAGGTGGCAGAGTGCCTGCTGGCTTTTGATGATATGCTGGAAGAGAAAAAGATCGGCCTGGAGTGTGAAATGGATGACCGGATCCTGGTGGCGGCAGACCCGGAACTGTTGACCCTGGTGTGGAACAATCTTCTGTCCAATGCGGTGAAGTTCACGCCGGAGGGCGGAAGCATCACGGTGTCCGTGAAACCGGAAAAAGAGTGGGCGGCCGTTTCCGTCAGGGACACGGGCTGCGGCATCACCCGTGAGACGGCAGAGCATATGTTTGAGAAATTCTATCAGGGCGATACAAGCCATGCCACGGAAGGCAACGGCCTGGGTCTGGCACTGGTGAAGCGGGTGATTGATCTGACCGGCGGGGAAATCGATGTGGACAGCACGCCCGGACAGGGCAGTATCTTTACCGTCAGAATCAGACGGAGCGGAGTGAAATGAGTCAGCGGAAAGCGGGGAATCAGAGAATGGACAGGCCGGAAAACAGGGTGCATATTACCTATTCGGCTGAACAGCAGAAGCAGCTGGCGGACATGCGGGCAAAGTATCGGCCCGGTGACGGGCATACGGCCGGGAATCTGGATACGCTCAGAAAAATGGATGCCCGGGTGGAAGGGAAAGCCCAGGCGTGTGCGCTGACAGAAGGGATCATCAGCACCCTGATCCTTGGGATCGGCATGACCTGCGTGCTGAAATGGGATATGCCGGCGGCAGGCGTCCTGATCGGGGCAGCCGGACTGGCCGGGGTCGTGTATGCCTGGCCGCTGTATCAGAAGGTGCTGAAAAAAGAAAGGGAAAAGGCAGTAAGGGAGTTGCCGGAATCCGGCGGAAACGCATAAAGCCCGGACAGCGGGCATAGTTCCTTTTCCACATAAAATCGAGCTCCGGTCTGGCAGTCAGGCCGGGGTTTTGCATGCTGACTGCCGTGAGTGCAGGTGAGACGGATAAGGCGAAATCTTTCATTATAAGACAGAAACAGGTATAATATGCTGCAGCACGGTCGGAAACCCGTGTTTTTGCATGGGCAGAGCATTCATGCAGGAAAAGCTTGCCGGCAGGTTTTACCGGCAATGAAAGAAAAGAGGACTTTTTCATGGCAGCCATTCAGGAAAAGGTGAGTCTGACAAAGGAAAATGCGGCTGAAAACAGCCGGGGCCGCAAGATTATTCAGACGAGCATTATCGGGATTCTGGCCAATGTGTTTCTGGCAGCGTTCAAGGCCGTGATCGGACTGACGTCCAACTCCATCGCCATTGTGATGGACGCGGTGAATAATCTGTCCGATGCCGCCAGCTCCGTGATCACCATTGTGGGCACCAAGCTGGCCGGACGGGAGCCGGACCGGAAGCATCCCTTCGGGTACGGGCGCATTGAATATCTCAGCGCCATGATTATCTCGGTTCTGGTTCTGTATGCGGGCATCACGTCCCTGACGGAGTCTGTCAAGAAGATCATCCAGCCGGACGTGCCGGATTATTCCGCTGTTGCCCTGGTGATCGTGGGCGTGGGTGTTGTGACAAAGATTCTGCTGGGCCGCTATGTAAAGGGTGTCGGTGAGAAGGTGAACTCAGACTCCCTGATCAATTCGGGCGAGGATGCCACCCTGGACTCGATCATCTCCGCCTCCACGCTTGTCGCTGCCGTGATTTATCTGGTTTTCCATATTTCCCTGGAAGCGTGGCTCGGCGCGGTGATCGCGCTGGTGATCATCAAGTCCGGCATTGAGATGCTCAGGGATACGCTGTCCAAGGTGCTGGGCGAGCGCGTGGACGCAGAGCTGGCCAGGGACATCAAGGCGACCGTCAACAGCTTTCCGGAGATCAGCGGTGCCTATGACCTGATCATCCACAACTATGGACCGGATGCCTACAATGGCTCCGTGCATATTGAAGTGCCGGACACGCTGAATGCTGACAAACTGGATCAGCTGATCCGCAATGTGACCATGGAAGTCTATCACAGGCATCATGTCATCCTGACGGCTGTGGGCGTGTATTCTGTGAATACCAGGGACCCGGAAGCCATCGCCGCGCGCAGCCGCGTGACAGAGATCGTGCTGACCAGGCCGGAAGTGCTTCAGATGCATGGCTTCTATGTGGACAACGCAGCCAAAACCATGCGCTTTGACATCATTGTCAGCTTTGATGCCAAGGACCGGCATGAGGTGTACCGCGAGATTTATGCCGATGTGCAGAAGGCATTCCCGGGATATTCCCTGCAGATCGGTCTGGACACGGACTTCAGCGAGGAATAAAAAAAATCCAGGCATGGCCTGGAAAAGAGGGGACAGGGAGCTCCGGCCTTTGGCCGGGGCTCTTTCCGTTTCTGTGCGGAGGATATTACGCGCCGGCAGGGGCGCATCTGCCGCAGTCGGAGCATCCGTTGCACGCATATTTCATGCCGCAGGTCCGGCAGCGCGGGCCGTAATGCGGGTGATACAGTTCCTGTTCCGGAATGGGAAGCCCCCAGGTGTCGCGCAGATCAAACCGGACAGGCTTTCCCTGAAAGCTCAGGCCGGACAGGAATGCCTGCCGGGTCTGGAGCTCCGTATTCTCAATGCTGTACAGCCGGCCGTCCTTGACAAAGCGCCGGCCGGTGCTGCAGAAGACAAAGGTGACATCGGCACTGACGCATTCGTCATGCAGCTGCTTTACCCATTCATAATGACAGGGTCTGGCTCCGCCGTAGTTTTCGCCGTCGCACAGCACCTGTTCGATCTGCCCTGCCTGCAGGTACCGGGCAATGCTCACAGGCCCGATCATCGGCGCGCACATGATGCCCTTGTGCCGGAACGGAAGCTCCAGCAGAAGGGGAATCCGCTCGTCGGCCCGGCGCTGGTTTTCGCAGGTGACGGAAAACATGACATGCTCCCAGCCGCTGCCCCAGTCCCGGGGAAGACACTGGGAGACGCGCTCCGGACGCTTGGTCAGCAGGAAAAAGCGGACATCGGGGCGCATGGCGATAATGCTCCAGGCTTCTTCCCTCCAGGGATCCGCCTCCTCCAGAAAGAAGTCGGAAGTCATGCAGACCCGGAGCATTTCGCCGCTTCTGACCTTATACTGGCCGCTCCGGTCCCGGGACAGGGGATAGCGGAATGCGGAGCCTGTGCGGTAGATCTGGGCTCCGTCCCGGTTTCGCTTCGCGTCAAGATAGTACATATAGCAGTTTTCGCAGCCTTCGCTGCATTTCCGGCAGCCATGCCATGGGTTCCAGATATCGTGCAATGCCTGTTCACTTCCTTAATGCGCACATATATCAGTCCGCCGGCGAGGACGCTTCCCGGGCGTAGAGCTCCTTCTCGTGCTGAAAGCCCCAGTTCATGATGGCATAGAACACCGGGAGCAGGTCCCGGCCCATACCGGTCAGCGAATACTCCACATGCGGCGGAATCTCATTGAACTGCTTCCGGCTGATCAGTCCATTCTCTTCCAGTTCCCGCAGGGCCTTGGTCAGCATGGAGCCGGTGATGCCGGGCAGATCCTTTTTCAGCTGCCCGAACCGGACTGTGTCATACATGCACATTTCATACATGAGCTGGGATTTCCAGCGTCCCTGCAGCATGACCAGCAGCGGGGTCACGGGGCAGTGCCCGTCCTTGGTCACAATGCCCTGCCGTATGCCTGACAGGTATTCCTCATAGGTCATATAGGTCTTCGGGTCACTCATGCTGCACACCTCCGTATCGGCTCCAAGTCCGTACACGCGCTTTCATGCCTTCCGCGTCCAGCACGCCCAGCGCAAAGCCCCTGCGGACCAGTTCCGGCGGCACGAACTCGTCGTATTTTTCAAATACCGGGTTTTCCTTCGGGTACAGAAGCTCCAGGGGATCGAAGTCTTTTTCCGCTTCCTCGCAGACAATTCTGTAGAAATCCTCTTCGCCTGTCTGCATGGTGAACTGCATGTAATAGGGGCGCGCGGCGTTCAGTCCCCTGAGGCCCAGACGCGCACCGCAGCGGATTTTCAGAAAGCGTTCCAGAGCCAGGAAGGCGTAGCTTCCCAGCCATGGGAAGAGCGCCCACATGTTTCCGCCCAGATGCATAAGCGGGCATTTGTCCATCCCGGTCTGGCGGAACAGATTCCGGGCTTCGGCCAGGCGGCATGTGGCGTGGGGCATCAGGTAGGGGTAGGTTTTGTCCTCTCTGAGCACTTCCTGCATGCGCTCCAGAATCCGGGTGTGAATATCGCCCGCCACGAGTCCGAAGAAGGCGGGAATCCGGCCTTTGACCAGCGTGCACCAGACTTCCCGGCGCTTGTGGTCCACTTCATCCACTGCCCAGACGCGGCCGGCAATGGCGATTTTGTCGCCCACGGGCGGCGGCTTGACAATGGTGCCCAGCTGTTCCGTGCCCGCGTGCACCGTGTATTCAATGTTTTCCTGAAAGACCGCATAGAACCTGTAATTGTTCACGATCCGTTCTCCGGCAAGCCCCAGGATCAGGCCGCCGTTTTCGGTCCGGCTGATGTGCCCGGTCTCAAGCAGGTGCCGGAGCAGCACGCGGTAGTCGCCCTGCGTGATGCGGCGGAAGCAGTTCAGCGTCAGGACCCGGGAGGCCAGTTCCCCGGGCGTCATCTCCCCGTGGGCGGCCAGCGTGCTCATGGTCTGGTGGTACAGAAGACTGTAGGGCAGACGGTCTGTACGCGGCGGTTCCACAAACCGCTCCTCCACATACAGCTGGACAAGGGCGATGCCCTGAATGAGATACCAGGGCAGACATTCGGGCGGCATGGAACGTGCTTCGGGATGATCCTCACGCATGACAAACCACATTTCCGAGGGATTGCCCCGCCTTCCGGTGCGGCCCATGCGCTGGAGGAAGCCGGAAACAGTGAAGGGCGCGTCAATCTGGAACGCGCGCTCCAGACGTCCGATGTCGATGCCCAGCTCCAGCGTGGCGGTGGCGCATACGGACATGAGGGAATCGTCATCCTTCATTTCCTCCTCCGCGCTTTCGCGGTAGGAGGCGGAGAGATTGCCGTGATGGATCAGGAAGCGGTCGGGCTCCCGGTTCGCTTCGCAGTACCCGCGCAGGGTCTGGCAGACGGATTCGCATTCCTCGCGGGAATTGGTGAACACCAGGCATTTTTTGTTCCGGGTATGCTCAAAGATATACCCGATGCCCGGGTCTGCCCCGGCCGGCGCATGGTCCGTCGGCGTTTCCGGAGACAGCGTGTCATTGGCCGTGTTTATGCCCTCATCCGCCTGGGGAGGGGTGTTGTAGAAGTGTTCCATGCCCAGGCGCCATATGTCCCGGCCGCCGTCAATCCTGGGAATGATGGTGCCCCGGCCGCTGCCGGCGGCCAGAAAGGCGCCGGCGTCTTCCGGACTGCCGATGGTGGCGGAAAGCCCGATTCTCCTGGGCGAGCAGCCCGCATCACGGCAGAGCCGCTCGATCAGGCAGAAGGTCTGAAGCCCGCGGTCCGCCCGGAGCAGGGAATGGATCTCGTCGATCACGATAAAGCGCAGATCGCAGAAAAGGGACGGGATTTCCATGTGCTTGCCGATCAGCAGCGCTTCCAGGGATTCAGGCGTGATCTGCAGAATCCCGGAGGGCTTTTTCAGAAGCTTCTGTTTCCGGGATGCGGCCACGTCGCCGTGCCAGCGGTGGACGGCAATCCCGGCATCTTCGCACAGCTCGGTCAGGCGGCCGAACTGATCATTGATCAGGGCCTTCAGCGGCGCGATATAGAGCACGCCGACACTCCGGGGCGGATCTTCCTCCAGAAGCGTCAGGATGGGGAAAAAGGCGGCTTCCGTTTTTCCGGAAGCGGTGGAGGCGGTCAGGAGAACATTCTGGTCCGTGCCGAAGATGGCTTCCCCCGCGGCGTTCTGCACGCCCCGCAGGCTCTGCCAGCCGGAACGGTAGATAAAGTCCTGGATAAAGGGTGCATACCGGCTGAATACATTCATATTGAAAACTCCGCAAATCCCGGGTCCGTCTCGTCGGACACCGCATCCGACTTCGCAAAGGTGAATGCATCCGACTGAAGCAGTGCCGTGAGCTGCATGTCGGGATGCTGATACATGAGGTCCAGCAGTTCAATAAAGTCCCGGATCACTTCCCGGGGCGTGATATGCTGGTCCGCTCCGATCCGGCTGTATTCCGTTTTGATGAATTCCGCCAGGTCCTCAGTGCCAAGGCGCCTGTCATAGCCGTAGAGGCCGGCATGCATGTCGGAAAGCTTTTCACACAGCACCAGCATTTCCTCGGCCGTGAGCGCCTCCAGATGGATCACCGGAGCCAGCAGGTCCCGGGCTCCGGGTCTGGAGAACCGGCCCTCGGACAGGCGTGAGCGCAGTGCCTCATAGCTGTAGATGCCGCGTCTTTTGTCCTCGAGGGCCTGGGGCGTGGCGCCCATGATGATACCCAGGTATTTTGCGCGTCCCTGAAGCACGTCGTTGTACATGGTCAGCAGCTTTTCATAGTTGTACTGCCGGGAGATGCTGTTGGGAATCTTGTACAGGTTCACCAGCTCATCGAGCATGATCATCATGCCCTGATATCCGGCAAGACGGAAGAAGACGGCAAAGAGCTTCAGATAGTCATACCAGTCGTCATCCCTGATGATCATGTTGACGCCCAGCGCTTCCTTGGCCTCGCTGCGCAGCGTGTATTCCCCGCGGAACCAGCGCAGGACCTTCGCCTTCATCTCCTCATCCCCGCTGAGATAGGCGTGGTAGTAGGCTGAGAGCAGACGCGCGAATTCAAACCCGTGCACCAGTTCGCTGACGGAGGAAGTCACCGCGAAAATCTTCCGGTCCGTGGCCTGGGAGAGCGCGGGATCATCCGGTGCAAGCCCGGTTTCCTGCATGGCTTCGCTTTGCACATTGGAAATCCACCTGTCCAGGATCAGTGTCAGGGCGCCGCCTTCGGGCCGGGTCTTTGTGGACAGGTTTCCGATCAGTTCCCGGTAGGTGGCAAGCCCCTGCCCCTGCGCGCCGTGCAGACGGCGTTCCGGGGAAAGGTCTGCGTCGGCCACAATAAAGCCGCGCTCCATCACATAATTGCGTATGGTCTGAAGAAGAAAGCTCTTGCCGGAACCGTAGCGTCCGACGATAAAGCGGAAGGAGGCCCCGCCTTCGGAGATGATGTCCACATCATGCAGCAGGGCTTCAATTTCATGCTTCCGGCCCACTGTGATATAGGGAAGGCCGATGCGGGGCACCACGCCGCCTTTCAGGGAGTTCAGCACCGTCTGTGAGATTCTTCTGGGTACTTTCTGTTGAATGGTCATTTGCCTGTTCCTCCAAGCATCTGAAGTAAATCTTCCCGGTAATCTTCCACCAGGGAAAGCTGGTCGTTTTCGCAGCTGACCACGGTATCGCCGATGAGGTCAAACATCTGTTCATTGATGGCGTCTGCTGCCATGGTGGGCATAAGGTGCGCCTCGCGGATCATGGCGGATGCGCTCCGGCCCTCAAGCAGCGCCTGAAGAATTCTGCGCTGCACATCGTCCAGCGGCAGGTCCGGGACGATTTTTTCCGGTCCGGGGTCGGGCGGCGCCGGAATGTCTGCCTCTTCCAGGTCTTCACGCTCTTCCTCGGTCAGCAGGCTGTCCCGCGTGATGAGCGCGTCCTGCCGGATCTGCTCCAGTCCGGACAGGTCAAGGGTGATCTTCGCTTTTGCCTGTTCGGCGGCGGTGCGCTCTTCCTCCGCGAGCACGGCGAGCACATAGGGCGCTGCCCATGCGTCTTCAGACTTTTCCTTCAGGTAATGTCCTGTTTTCAGACGGCGGCGCAGCATCAGGTCTGTCTGCCGGAGAAAGGCGTGGAAAAGCCTGCGGCTGAAGTACAGATTTTCATAGGCGGTCATCTGCCAGGCCCCGTTCCGGCACTGGTATGTGCGGACGGGATTGAGATGATAGACGCGGTCTTCGGGTATGGTTTCCCAGAAATATACTGCATTGGCAAAGGGATACCATGAGGAAGTGACAGGCGTTCCGAAGCACCGGGTAAACAGGTCCGGTTCGGAATCCGGCGTATCGTTCATGGCGTGCCGCCAGACTTCGCAGAAGAGATGCCGGCCCTTTCCGTCGGGAAGGCCGGAAACCGGGGATCTGGCAAGCTGGTCTCCGTCAAAGAGGCAGAAGGCCTGAAAAAGATCTTCGTCCGTCGCATCCGACGGGGAGCGCAGGGCCTGCAGGGCACTGTCGCGCCTTACGATCACGGGATCGGCAAACTGCCGGGCAGTTTCCTGGGGCAGTCCGTGCACCACAATGAACTCGGTCATCCAGCGGTGCAGATAGGACTGCAGCGGTATATCGTCCGTTCCGGCGCGTATATATCCGGTTTCAAAGTCTTTCATCCGCACAAGCGCTTCTTCCGGGGAAGCCACGCCGATGCAGTTGATCAGTTCGAAAAGATAGACCTGGGCTGCGGAGAAAGAAATGCGCTGAAAATCACCTTTCCGGGCATGGGTGCGCCAGGAAAAGTATCCCCGAAGCTGGCGCGTGGTCATGTCATGGTAGGTGGGAAAATAACAGGTAAAGCCGCCGGGCCACGGCGCCTCATCTTCAAAGTCCGCCATGAACCTGCCCTGACGGCAGAAGTTTTCCGCAATGGACTGCAGGGAGGTTGAGCCGTACTCGTACAGATGCTTCATCTGGCGGATGCGCTCGGGAAACACTTCGGGCGTTTTCACAGGCGGTCTTCCGGGAAACGAAAGCGGCGTGTCATGATACACGGATTCTGACGCAAAAGGGTCAGTATTTTTCAGAACCATGGTGAATCCGGACTGGGTGTCATCTGCCATGGCCCGGTCAAAAAGCCGGAATACAATTTCCGGCTCTGTGTCACGTCTGAAGGCGATATCGATCCATTTCGGAGCTTTCATGCGCAGCGGAGGGGAAAGATACGGCCGGGAAAACTCCCTCAGACACTGGATGCCGCATTTGAGATCACAGCGCTGGATCTCCTCCCCCGAATCGGTATCCCACTGCCGCATGAGCAGGGCCACCCATTTGCCTGTCTGCGGGTGCACAAGGACGGAAAAACCCGGAAAATCCGACCATTTATGCTGCTCTTCCATCTGATAGGTTTCCCTGGCATAGTCCAGGAGCTCGGACAGCTCCATCCTGACACCCCCTCTCCACTGACAGTTCCGGAACAGTACAAATATTGTACCATGTCTTTGAATAAGAACAAGTACTATAAAAAATCATACATAGTATCATGCGTGCTACCATGGAGGGGACAAAAAATGCTGTTGACAAGATCCGGGATGCCATGATATCATGCAGTAGTTAGATGAAACTAATCAAGCTGCCTGGCAGGGGCGCCCCGGACAGGCGGCTATTCAAAAGACACAGGGTTAGGCAAATCTAACACAAAGAAACAGGAAGGAAGGAATCCATATGACCACCAGATCCATCCGCAATCTTTTTGCTGCGCTTCTGGCTCTGTGCATGCTGCTTGCCATGGGCCTGGCTTCCGCCGACAAGACCCTGGAAGGCGATGCCAATGTGGACCAGCGCAATTACCCCTCTGCCATGCCGTTCATTCATCCGCCGTTCTACAATGTGAAGGTGAGCGTGGATGTGGATGACCAGGGCGTCATTCAGGCTGTCCGGGACAACGGAACCGGCACGGAAGGTTCTGTTCAGGCCGGCAATGAGGAATTCTGGGCCAAGAAGAACAAGCCCTATTTCGACGCTGCGGTGAACGCGGGACTGTTTGACCGTTTCACCGGCAAGACGCTGGACGAAGTCAAGGCCATGGACATGGCCGGCGCGGACGCGGTCAGCGGCGCGACCATGGTCAGCGCGGCCGCACAGGAAGCGGTTGTGAACGCACTGGAAGGGAAAAGCGGCAAGACGTTCCTGGAAGTGGAAGGCCAGGCACTGAGCGTGGAAAGCATCAGTGACAACAAGGTCACCATGGCAAGCGCGCTGCCGGAGGACTTTGATCTTCAGGTGCTGGACATCCGCTGGAGCGTATACAATGATGAAGTGATCCCCGCGGACCAGTACACCGCTTCCGTGGAAGACGGAAAGCTGGTCATCACTTTCCAGGATATGGCGCAGCTCAAGCCCGGCTACTATTATGTGAATGTGGTGGACGCCAGCGGCAAGTACCGCTCTCCCAGCTTTGAAGGCGGCCCCGGCGCAGCCCAGGCAGCGTACTTCATCGTGGACAGCGGTCTTACTGCGGAAGATATTTCCTTTGACGGTGCTGCCATCGTGCTCGCAAAGGGAAACATTGCGGACTACGTGCGCAACATTGAGCATGTGCAGATCCTGGCTGAAGGTGCGGAAAAGGCTGTGGAGCAGGAGCCGGTGGGTCATCATGGCACGGCGGGCAGCTTTATCGCCCTTGATGAGCAGGGCGTGCTGAACGCGGAAGGCGTGGTGAAGGCCCGCGACGGCAGCGAATCTCCGCTGTTTGCGGAAGGTACTCCCTGCACGGTGACCGTCAGTGCCTTCGGATATCCGGAACTGACCTTCTCCTTTACCAGAAACTGAGATCGATAAATGATCCTTTGGCCCGCACAGCAGCTGTGCGGGCTTTTCCAGTGTCACGGAATTTTTCGGACATGCTTTTCCTGCGGTGAAGGATCGTGTATACTTGGCGGGATTTTCCATTATGCAGTAAGGAAGCGGAAGTATGAGAAACATTCTTCGGTATTTTCGGAAAGAAATGATGCTGACCCTGTCGCTGCTGGCAGCGGCGGCGGCCCTGATCATTACGCCGCCCACGCCGCAGCTGCTGAAAGCGATTGACTGGCGGACACTGGGAACCCTGCTGATGATGCTGTGCGTTCTTGAGGGATTCAAGCAGGAGCATATCTTCCGGCCGCTGATCCGGCTGGCCTCGCGTCTTGAGCATATGCGCTCCATGACCCTGTTTCTGGTATTCGGGGTCTTTTTCACCTCCATGTTTGTCACCAACGACGTGTCCCTGATCATCTTTGTGCCGCTGACCATCCTTCTGTTCCAGGGCGGCAGGAAGGAAAAGTATATTCTTCCGGTGCTGACGCTGGAAAACATCGCGGCGGTGCGCGGCTCCCTGCTGACGCCGTTCGGAAGTCCCCAGAACCTGTTCCTTTACGGTCAGGCCAGCGTGACAGCCTGGCATTTCATGCTGCACATGCTTCCGCTGTGCGCCCTGTCCGCGCTGCTGCTGGTGGGGTTCATCTTTTTCCTGTACCGCAGGGATCCCCGGGAAACGATCTGCGCGGACACGGAGGACACGCCCTGGGAAAGGGAAGGACGGATCCGGCGGTGCGTATACCTTGTGCTGTTTGCGATGATCATTCTGGTGATTGTCACGCGGACGGAGCTGTGGCCCTGGGCCGTGGCGGTGGTGCTTGGCGCCGTGCTCGCGGTGGACCGGAAACTGCTTCTCAAAGTGGACTATGTGCTGATCATCACGTTCCTGTGCTTTTTCGTCTTTTCCTCCTCCATCACGGCCAATGCGGAGATTTCCCGGGTGCTGCGGGAGGCGGTTGCCGGGTATGAGTACTGGTGGGCCATCGGGCTGAGCCAGCTGATCTCCAATGTGCCGGCCACCATTGTGCTCTATCCGTTTTCCGGAAACTTTGCCGGCCTGATCTACGGTGCGGACACGGCCGGACTGTGCTCCCTGATCGGCTCGCTGGCCTCCGTCATCAATTACCGCATGTATGTCCGGGCCTATCCCGGAAAAGGACGTCAGTTTATCCGGGTGTTCACGCTGATCAGCTGGGCCTTTTTCCTGCTGGTGGTGGTGCCGGGATTCCTGCTGAGTCACTGGCCTTTCTTCTGATAGCGGGAC
>CACYNZ010000072.1 GCA_902775835.1 uncultured Eubacteriales bacterium
ACCCTGAGCATGTCCTATGACGCGTTCATCCGTTCCCTGAACGAGAGCGTGGACCTTCCGGCGGATGTGGAGGACATGGACGGAGAAGACGTGCGGGAGACGGAAAGCGAAGACATGGTGGACCTGGACGACCTGGCCCTGCTCAGCGGCATGCCGCCCGAGGAAATCTGAATACGCTGTAAATGATCATCGCCGGCCGGAAATCTTCCGGCCGGCGATGCTTATGTATGGAGATACGGGAGATCAGGAAGATCTCCTGCTTTTTTTCTGCTGGGCCAGCCATTCCATGAGGCTCACATTCCTGCCCTTTGCCCTGACCGGCTTTCCGTCAAAGTCCAGGCGGCAGTCATCATTGAACACCGGCACCCAGGCAAAATGCCCGAAATACTCATGGGCGCTCCCGTCCGCTTCCGGGAACCGGTCATGCAGGTCCATGATCCTGTCCCAGAACGTGAAATGACAGTTCCGGGCACCCGCCGCCATCAGGCGCTGATAGGTGGGCAGCACGAACTTGTCCGGCACCACCACAGGGTCATTCTTGGCATGGGTGAACCAGATGGGCATTTCGGCAAGCCTGCGGATGTCCGCGTCAGAGATGCGCTTGTCCGGCATGGCCTCGCAGATGGGGAACGCGGCGGCAAACAGTTCAGGATAGTCCATGATCATGCGCATGGTCATGAATCCGCCGTTGGAATCCCCGCCCACATAGACGCGCGCGGGATCAATCACCTGCCGGTGATCCTCCAGGAACTCATCGATCAGGCTTTTCAGTGCCGCGGTATACATGGATTTTCCGGAATCCCCGTACTTCCCGCTGCCGTCATCCAGCCACATGGTATCGCACTGGGGCACCAGCACGAAGGCACCGCCGAATATTTCCTGTGCGTACCTGTCCGCAAACGCGGTCACGCGGTTGCCGGTATAGGGAATATCCAGGTCCTGCCCGCCTTCACCGGCACCGTGCAGGAAAATGATCAGCGGCTTTTTCCCGTCCAGTTTCTCTGGCGTGTAATAGGCATAGCGCAGCGGCAGGTCCGGATCCCGGGAAACGCCCTTCTGAAAACCGTCAAGCGCCGGGTTCACAACGCCCGCGCACTGGTCAAACACAAGCCCGCTCAGCGCGCCGCTGCCCTCCCCGATGTCCTCCGTCAGCGTCACGCGGTAGCGGCTCACCGTATATCTGGCATGCCCGTTGATATTCCGGTAGTCCGACGCCTGGGCGGACGAACAGCGGTACCGGGGACCATAGCGCATTTCCAGCACCACATACCGGCTGGCGCCGTCCGCCTTCCCGCCCTCGGCCGTGCCCGGATACGCCGCGCAGCATTCCCTGTATCCAATGCTCGGAACAAACACGTCCCGCTCCAGAAAGCTCTTGGGCAGCTTCACGATCTCGCCGTTTTTATCATGGATTTCCACATGCACGGAAAACATGTCCGGCCGCACTTCCTCCGGCATGATTTTCCTGGGCATGCACAGCACCAGACGGGTCACAAACGGTCCGAGATCCGTGATCTCCACAATCTGATAATACTGATTTCCCATATCCGCATTTCTCCTGTTCTCCGGTGCCTTCCGGTTCATCTGTGCCATACTGTATCCGGCTTTGCGCTTCCTGTCAATACAAAGGCCGGCCCGGAACAGGTCCGGAGCCGGCCGTAACAGCCATAGAATCCATGGAACGCGCAGCAGATCATTCCTGGTTTCCCAGGATCCTGCCCGGGTGCTTGACCGCATACCGGAATATTTCCCCCGCGATCACGGCAGCGGTGTTTCCGCCGCCGTCACCGTCCGCGATATCTTCCACCAGTACGCTTACACAGATCGGGATATCCCCCTTCATATAGCCGATGAACCAGCCGTAGGAGACCGCTTCCCCGTCCAGGGTAGAGTCCGCCGTGCCGGTCTTGCCGCACACGGTCTGCCCGCTAACGGCGGCCCGGCTGCCGGTTCCGTGCTCCACCACATTCTGCATGAACCGGTCCAGGATCTCCGCGTCCCCCATCTTCAGCGCCTGACGGTACGTGCGCGCCTTCATGTTCATGCGCTCCCGTCCCAGCGGGCTTTCCACATGCCTGAGCAGGATCGGCTCCATCATCACGCCGCGGTTTGCCACCGCCCCCGCCACCATGCACATGTGCATGGGCGTGGCCACGATGGCACTCTGTCCGAAGCCCGACGCCGCCACCTCATAGGGCGTGCGGTCTCTTGTCTGCGGATAGCTGCTGTTTTCCACCACCAGGTCCCGGAACAGGAAGTTTTCATTGAATCCGAAGCCTTCCGCGGTCTTTCTCAGCCCGCTGTCCCCCACTTCCAGCGCCACCTGGGCATAGACATTGTTGCAGCTGACCGTGAACGCCCGTTCCAGGGCGATCTCCCCGTGATGCGCAAGTCCGAAGTCATGAATGGCGTGATCGTCCACGCCCAGCTCGCCCGTGCACAGATACACCAGATGCTCGGCTTCCGTCAGATTCTGCAGCGCAGAGGCCGTGGTCACCACCTTGAAGGTGGATCCGGGAGGGTACACGGACTGGGTGGCGCGGTTCCAGAACGGTTTTCCCGGATCCGCCTGGGTTTCCGAGGTAATGTTTTCCGGATCAAACCCGGGAAGACTGACAATGGACAGGACTTCGCCCGTCTCATAGTTCATGACCACGGCCGCGCCGTTTCTGTCCTTCGTCTTCTCCGCGGCGGAGAAGGCGTCGCAGATCACCCGGCTCAGCTGCGCGTCAATGGTGAGCTGCACCGTATCGCCCTTCCTCTGCCTGCCCTGGAACAGGTTCACCACCATCTCGTCCAGGGAAGTCTGGAACCCGTACAGGTAACCCGTCTGGAAGGTTTCCACGCCGTTGGCCACCTGGCCCTGCGGATCGCCCAGCACGTGCACCACGGCACTGCGGTCACGCACATCCGCCTGATACACGCGCGTTCCGTCCTTACCGGTAGTGGCCAGCATAATGCCGTTGCGGTCCAGGATATCCCCCGCCACCACATTCTCCTTCTGGGTCCGCACCCTGGGATTCCTTGAAGAGGCAAACCAGCGGTTGCCGTAGGAAAGCACGGAATACGCGCCGTAGACCGCGAGAATCAGGAACAGGGAAAACATGAACAGAGCCAGTCTCTTATAGCGTTTCCGCTGCTGCCGCATTCCCCGTCCCTCCTTTTTAAGTCAGATGAAACAGCCTCCGCGTGTTCTCAAGCGCCGATGTGCGCAATACTTCCATGTCCACGCCCATGGCCTTTGCCAGTCCCTCACATACATACCGGACATTGGCCGGCACATTGATCCGGGCAAGTCCCGGCACCCCCCTGGGTGTCAGGTACGGCGCATCCGTTTCCAGCATCACCCGGTCCAGCGGGAGCACCTTCACGGCGTCCAGAAGTTCCGCGTTCCGCCGCTCGTCACAGATCCAGCCCGTGATCCCGATGCTGAACCCCATGTCCAGCAGGGCTTCCAGCTCCGCCCGGTTCCCCGTGTAGCAGTGCACCACGCTTCCATGGCAAATGCCCGGGTGCTCCCGGAAGATGCCCAGAAACGTGTCCGCGCTGTCGCGCTCATGCAGGAACATGGGCCTGCCCGTTTCCTCCGCCAGACAGATATGGTTTTCCAGGCACCGGATCTGGTTTTCGCGCGTGGAAAACATCCGGTCAAAGTCCAGTCCGCACTCCCCCACGGCCACCACGCCCGGCCTTTTCAGCAGCTCGCGGATTCCGGAAAAATCTTCCTCCGAAGCCGAGTCCGCGTTGTGCGGATGTATGCCGCAGGTGCCCCAGCAGTCATGGCCGGAGACAAACTCCGCCACCTGCCGGTTCTCCTCCATGTCCGATCCCGTCAGGATGCAGGCAACGCCCGCCTCCATGCTCTCCCGGATCAGGCGCTCCGGGTCCGGAAAGCTCCGGGGAAACAGATTCAGCCCGATATCAATGTACTGCATACTTTTCCTCAGAAGTCGGTCATTTTCACGTCTGCCTTGTAATGGTCCTCATTGATGCTGGCCACGCCCTGGATCAGGCCGGTCAGCCCGAGGCTTGACAGCATGGACGATCCGCCGCTGGATACAAAGGGCAGCGTGACGCCGGTCAGCGGAATCAGCTTGACCACGCCGCCGATAATGACAAAGGTCTGAAGGCCCAGCATCAGTGAGGCGCCCAGGGCTAGGAGCCCGTGGAATGAGGTGCGGGCCGCCATGGCGATGGTGATGCCGCGCCATACCATGGCCGCGTAGACCATCAGGACGCAGAGTCCGAAAATCAGTCCGAACTGTTCGCAGATCACGGCGAAAATAAAGTCCGTTTCGTACACCGGAATGGTGGTGGGGCTTCCAAGCCCGAGGCCCACGCCGAACAGATTGCCGCTTGCAAGCGCCATCAGGCCCTGCACAATCTGATACCCGGCATTGTCATAGTCCGCAAATGGATTGCGCCAGATGGCCACACGCCGCTTCACGTGCGCAAACATCCTGTATCCCATCACCGCCGCGCCGGCTCCGCCCATGAGGCCCAGCGCCGTCACCGGCAGGTTGGCCGTGGCGGCGTAATAGAGCATCAGCGTCACGCCGTAATACAGAAGAGCGGTGCCCAGGTCCTTCTGCAGCATCAAAAGCCCCAGGCATGCCACGGCGATCACCAGCCACGGCAGCATGCGCCGCCGGCTCATGAAATAGGACAGGATGATCAGAAGCGCGATTTTCACAAACTCGCTGGGCTGGAAGGAATAGCTTCCGACAAACACCCAGTTGCGCGCGCCATAGACCTCGCGCCCCATCACCAGCGGGAGCACCAGAAAGCCCAGGGCCCCCAGCGTGATCAGCCAGATGACATAGCGGAAGGTCTGGAAAAACCGGATCACATAGATGCACAGCACCATGAACACGATGCCCAGGCCATAATAGATCAGCTGATGATACGCAAGCGCCGGCTTTGTGTCATACAGCACAAGAATGCCCAGCGCGCAGAGGAAATTGGTCAGGCTCAGATACAGGCTGTCCACATGCAGCACCTTGTCCATCACCTGGGTCCCGATGAAGATCACCATGGGCACGCCCACGGCCAGCGCAAAGCCCTGCCACTGCATGTCCCGAAGACCCAGGAGCAGGAACGCCGTAAAGTAGAACAGCGCCACGGCCTTTGCCATGCCGGTGCCGGGATTCTTCTCCCGCTTGCCGCTTCTCATGCAAAGTCACCTCCCCGGCCCTGCCTGCCATTTTTCCGTGAAGCGCCGACAGGCTTTTCCGGCGTCTGCTGCGGTTCATAGGCACCCTCCTGCACCGGCCAGGGCGAAGCGGACGGGATATCCCCGCTCATCTTCTGACCCGGAAGCGGAACCTCCTCATCCAGGAAGCTTGCCTGGTGCGCCGTGTCAAGCCCCGCGTAGAACCGCATTCTCAGCACACAGTCCCCCACTTCCAGCAGGCTCCCGTGCCGAAGCGGGTGCTCCTCGCGCCGGCTGCGGCAGTTGATCTCCTCACCGTCCACGGTGCACATATGCCCGGACGCGGGCTCCACCAGAACCCCGTACCGGGGCGAAAACGAGAGATAGGCATGGATCCTGGCCACACTGCGGGAGGGGATCACCACGTCGCAGCCCCTCGCGCTACCCAGTGTGCCTTCCCAGGGCACCGTCAGATACTCGCCCTCTTCCAGGCCTTCCACGCCTTTCATGACCACCAGCGCGCCGATCATGCCGGAATCCGGCATTCTGCGCAGTCGCGCATGCTTTTCCCGGCGGTCCCGGAACAGCCATGCATACGCCCGGATCACAATCACCACGCCCAGAAACACAAACCAGTACCGCATGGCAAGGGATGTCACCGAATACACGTCTGAAGGCATGCTGATCGCGCTCCTTTCCTGATTTATTCCAGCCGGTTCCTCATTTCCAGTGCCAGGCGGCGCACCTGTCTGCGCCTGTCTTGCGGGCATTCCATGCAGATGCGCAGGTTCCGCGCGCGCAGAAGACCGTCTGCCAGGCGCTGCAGGTCCGCGCTTCTGACATGCTCCGCCTGTTCCCGCAGGCGCAGGCCCTCGCTCACGTCCTGTTCATGCATGATCCAGCCCCAACCCATGACATTGTTCACCGCGCCGGGCACGTCCGGCATGCCGGCCTGATTCATGCGCAGCTGCTGTCTGCCGGACAGAAGGTCCTCTTCCCGGATATTCTGCCTGATGCCGATGAGGATCTCTGCCGTTTCCCGCAGGGCTTCCTCCAGGTGCTGCATGCCCGCGTCAAAGCGGATGCAGAACAGCTTGCGGTCGCCCAGCTCCTCGATATAGCTTTCAATCTCCGCCACCAGGCCCAGCTGTTCGCGGATCCGCAGGAACAGCCGCGAGTCCACGCTGCCGCCCGTCATGGCGGACAGAAGCATCTGCTCGGACATGGTGCCGTCCTGCATATCAAACATGAGCTGCACGCGGCACAGTTCGCCGTCCCCGGTCCATACCCGGTCATCCTGGGCGCTTCTCTGTCCGACGCCCGGGAAAACGGCCGCCTCCGGCAGCGCTTCCCCCGTTGCCGGGATCTGTGCCCAGAGCGCCGCCGCATGTTCCCGCGCCTCACGCGGAACCGGGCCTGCAATGCACAGCGCCGCATTGGCGGGCTGAAAGATTTTCCTGCGCCAGGTCATCAGGGTGCTTACGGACATGCGCTCAATCATGCTCTTGCCGCCCATCAGCGGCCAGGCGCCCCGGTCCGTACGCCGCGAATAGATCTCGCAGCGGTTGTCAAAATCGTCTTCCTCCGACTCGATCTGCCGCAGCACCACCTGGCGCTCCCGCCGGATTTCCTCCGGCGTCCACCGGGCGTCCCGGAGCAGTTCGGCCATGGTCGTCGACACAAGGTCCGCGTCCTCCGGCAGGCAGGAAAACCGGTATACCATGCCCTCCGGATACGTGGCGCCTTCCAGCTCGCTGCCCACCCGCGCCTGAATCCGGTTCAGTTCCTCGTGATCCACCCGGCCCATGCGCCGGTAATGCAGATGCTCCAGAAAATGCGACACGCCCTGTGCACTGCGCGTTTCATACAGTGCCCCGCAGCGCAGGAACAGCGCGAACTCCGCCACATGCAGATGCGGCAGCTCCACGCAATACATATGCAGACCGTTGGAAAGGATCCGCTCCTCGACCATGTCTTCTCCTTCCGCTTCCCGCCCTCTTTGATCCAAAAGCGGGAAAAAGCTTCTTCCGCCGCGCGCCTGATCTCAAAAGCGTCCCAAGGTCAGTGCACCCCGGGACGCATGCTCAGGTCTCCAGAATCAGCTGGCGCAGGTCTTCCACCTGGGCGGCTGTATTGTCATTGTCCTTCACGGAACGGGCAACCAAATTATAGGAATGCAGCACCGTGGAATGGTCCCTGTTTCCGAACTCGGCGCCGATATGCGGAAGCGACATGTCCGTCAGCTCCCGGGTCAGATACATGGCGATCTGCCGCGGCACGGCGATCTCCCTGCGCCGGCTGGAGCTGATCAGGTCTTCCTTGCGGATGCCGAAGTAATCGCACACCTTCTGCATGATCAGGTCCGAGGAGATCACCTGGCGGTGCTTGTCCCGGAGCGTATCCTGCAGCGCGGTGGCGCACAGATCCACCGTAATCGGCTCGCCCATCAGCTGGGCGTAGGCCACCAGGCGGTTGAAGGAGCCTTCCAGCTCACGGATATTGCTGGACACATGGTCCGCGATCAGGGAGAACACCTCATCCGGCACCTGCACCCCGTCGGACAGGGCCTTGGCCCTGAGTATGGCAATCCTCGTCTCGATATCCGGCTTCTGGATGTCCGCGATCAGGCCCCAGGCAAAGCGGCTGCGCAGCCGGTCTTCCAGACGGTTGATCTCCTGCGGCGGCTTGTCGGAGGTGAGAATGATCTGCTTGCCCGCATTGTGCAGTTCATTGAAGGTATGGAAGAATTCATCCTGGGTGGAATCCTTGCCCGCAATGAACTGGATATCGTCCACCATCAGAATGTCCACGTTCCGGAAGCGGTTGCGGAACTCAATGTTCCGGCCCTGCTGAATGGCGGAAATCAGTTCATTGACGAAGGTTTCCGAGGTGATGTAGAGCAGCCGCTTCTCCGGATACTGTTCCTGGACATAGTGCCCGATGGCGTGCATCAGATGCGTCTTTCCAAGACCCACGCCGCCGTGAATGAACAGGGGGTTGTATACCTCGGCAGGGTTTTCGGCCACGGCCACGGAGGCCGCGTGCGCGAACCGGTTTCCGGCGCCCACCACGAAGGTGTCAAAGGTATATCTCGGATTGAGCTGCACATAGCTTACGGTGGCCTTTTCCTCCGTCTGCTCCGGCCCCATCTCGCTCTGGCCCACGATTTCCACTTCGATCCGGCGGCCCGCCACCTGGCTCAGACAGTTGGCAATCTGTGCCTTGTAGCGGTTTTCCACCACCAGCTTCATCTGTTCCATGGCAATCTTCAGGGTGAGCACGTCGTTTTCCAGACTCACCGGGGAAAGGTTGCCTTCTATAAAGGTGGAATAGCTGATTCCATTCAGATCCCGCTTCAGTAGTTCACATGCTCTCACCCAGAGTTCCCTGCTGTCCATGCGCCAGCCAGCCTCCGTTTCAGTTACGCAAAACTTTCTTAACAATTATATTCATTGATTTTGCCGCGCACGCACCCTGACCCTTCCCGGCCATGTTGTGGATAACTCATGTGTGGATAACCGTGCGTTCAATGAATGCCAGAACATGATAGCACGAAAGCATTGTATTGACAAGTATGAATTTTTACAACCCAGGGCATTTCCTGTTGAAAACTTTTTCCACAACCTTTTGTGCCCCGGGTTTCCCCTGGGACATATTTTTTAAGTATGATGCATAAATATTCAATATCCGCGTATTTTTATTCGCGTTTTTCATTATTTGTTTCATTTTTGTGCCGGCAGGGAAAACGCATTCGCTGTCGAACAGAATATGACTGCAGACGAGAACGGGAGAGGAGGCAGGCCCATGGTTGCCGCTGCGCGGGTGGAGGAAGTCCTGACGGAGACCTTCTGCGGCCAGAAACAGCTGGCCCGGGCACTCACGCCGGCGTGCCACCGGACACTTCTTTCCTTCCGTCCCTGGTGCCAGGACTTTTCCGATCTGGAAAAGGCCCTGGAATCGGTTCTGTTCAACGGGCTCTACAGCGAGCTCGGAGACAGCATGACTTTTTATGCTTCGAAGCGTCATATCCGGATTCATATGGAGGACCTTCCGGAGCTGGCCGACCGTGTGCTGCTTCCCCTGTTTGAGGACCTCACGGTCTGCGCCACCAACTGCCGCCGGCTGCATGATTATGCCATGAGCGCCGGCAGCGCGTCTGCCATGCAGGTTCTCATCGCTTCCTATGATCATCTGCTTCCCGAGGGCGAAGCGGATGTCATGAAGCGGATTCTCCGCGGCCGTCCCGGCCCTGTCTGATCTCACGGAGGTGTTTGTTCTGAAACGTTTTCTCGCCCTGCTTCTTGTGTTTCTCTTCCCCGTGCTCCCGGCTCTGGGGGAAACCGTGACCGCGTCCTTCTTCCCCATCTATCTCATGGCGCGCAATCTCACGGACGGCATTGAGGGCCTGGAGGTGCACTCCCTCACCGCGCCGGATACCGGCTGTCTGCATGACTACCAGCTGTCCACCGGGGATCTGAAGGCCCTGGAGGATTCGAAGCTTTTCCTCATCTGCGGCGCCGGCATGGAGGCATTCCTGCCCATGGTCCAGCGCGCGTATCCGGATCTCCCGCTGGCGGACGCGTCCGCAGATCTCACGCTCCTGCCCTCGGAAAGCGGGGAAACGGAATTCAACGCGCATATCTGGCTGGACCCGGATATGGCCAAGGTCATGGCCGAAAACCTCTGCAGGGGGCTCAGGGACGTCTTTCCGGAGCACGCAGAAGCGCTGGACGCAAACCTTGCCGCCTACAAGGAGCGCCTCACTGCCATGGATGAAAAGGTGAAGGAAGTTCTCGCCCCCTATGCGGGACGCGAAATCATCACCTTTCACGAGGCTTTCCCCTATTTCGCGCAGCACTACGGCCTGTCCGTGGCCGCCGTCATCGCTCTGGAGCCTGAGGAAGCGCTGTCGCCGCGGGAGCTTGGCGAAATGGTCAAGCTCATCGAGGAAAAGGGCAGCATTCCGCTGTTCACCGAGCCCCAGTATCCGTCGCTGGCCGCGGAGGTCATCTCCTCGGAAACCGGCGCGCCGCTCTACATGCTGGACCCCTGCGTCACCGCGCCTGAGGGTGAAGTGCCGCTGGACTGGTATGAACAGATCATGCAGAAGAACGCGGACGTGCTTGTCAAGGCCTTTGCCGAGCCCTGAAGCCTATGGAAAAAGCTGCCGGATCAGCATGTGATCCGGCAGCTTTTTTGTATTTCGTGACATTATTCGACCGCAGACTTTGGCAGCGGGAAGGACGTAAACCGGCTCTGGTTGCAGCCCTCCGGCGCCAGAATCGTGACGGTCAGATGCCCTTCCCGGAGCAGGCTCTCATCCGAGCCCGCGTCCAGTTCCGGCTTGACCTGCTCGCCCTCCAGCCAGAAGCAGCGGATGCCCCGCGGCGTGGTCTGGCCCACATAGGCGTCCAGGTACACATGCCGCTCCATCCGGCAGATCCGGGGTTCCCGTATCTCTGCCCATGGCAGTGCGGGACAGTTGATGTTGCACACGCTCTGCTCCGGCATCTCCGTCTGCACCAGCTTCTCCCCCATGCGCACGCAGTAGCGCGCGAACATCAGGGCCGTCTCGGGACTGGCGGATTCATGCACGGACACTGCCATGGCCGGAAGCCCGTGGAACGCCGCCTCCCGGGCAGCGCCCACCGTGCCGGAGACAAACGTGGCCAGCCCGATATTGTACCCGCGGTTGATCCCCGAAATCACCAGGTCCACCGGTTCCTCTGCCAGGCTCATGAACCCGACCCTTGCGCTGTCCACCGGGGTGCCCTCGATCCGGAACGCCCGGTCCGCCCCTTCCATCTGCGCCTCATGGCAGAGAATCGGGGTGGTCAGCGTAAATGCGTGGGAGCGGGCGCTCTGCTGCGTGTCCGGCGCGGACACCAGCACCTTGTGCCCTCTTTCACTGCATGCCCTGCACAGCACGGCCAGCAGCGGCGAATCAAATCCATCGTCATTGACAAGAAGAATCCGCATCGGTTCCATCCTTTCCTTTTCAGCCGGCATGGCTTACAGCAGTTCGCGCTTGACCGTGTGCAGAAGCCAGAGGTCCATGATCCCGCTCAGCACAAGGAAAATACCCATATAGATCACCATGGCACTGGCCAGCACGCCGGGCCGCGCCACGATGAGCAGGCCGAAGATCACCACAAGCACGCCGATCACGCCGGACAAGATCCGGTTTTCCCGGTCCACGGCGGCCTCTGCCAGATTGCTCAGTCCGTTGAGCACCAGGGAAACGCCCATGAGGATCGGGAAAAAGTCCACCACCGCTTCGGCAAAGTGAATCAGCACAAACCCGGCCAGCGCCGCCATGCCGGCCATGGGCCAGGTAATGGCCGCATTGGACGGATCCCGGTCCGGCCGGAAGAAGTACAGGGCGACAAGGCCCACGGCGCCGGCGATCAGAAACCATCCGGCCACCTTCACCATGAGATCCAGAGCCTCTCTCCCGGCAATGATCAGGACCGCGCCGAACAGAATACTGAGCACCGCTGGCACAATCTTCTTTCTCAGCAGATGTCTCATCAGGTCATTCACGTCAGATTCCCCCTGTTTTCATCTTTCCGAGCCTGCCGTGCAGATCCCGTTCTCCGCGCCTCAGGTTCTTTCTGTATTGTACCACCCCGGGCAAGCCCTGCGCACAACATGTCCGCACGGGTTCCGGAACGGATTGCGCATTGCTTTTTCCTGATAAAGCATGTACAATGTGCATGTTTATATGATTTTTTTCCTTCCAATGAATTGTATGAAGGAGGCACCCAGATGGACTATGTATTCATGACCGACAGCGACAGTGATCTGCCGTACGATCTGAAAGTCAAGTACGACATTCCTGTGGTGAATATGCCCTATTCCCTCAACGGAAAGGAATACTACGACGATCTCGGTCAGACCATCAACCCCAAGGATTACTATGACGCCATGCGCAACGGAGCGGTTCCCGTGACCTCGGCTCTGAATGAAGCAAACTACATGGAATACTTCGAGCCCATTCTCAGGGAAAAGGACCTGCTCTTCGTGGCATTCTCCTCCCAGCTTTCCTCCACCATCCAGGCGGTGTATGCCGCCCGCAAGCGGCTTCTGGAAATGTACCCCCAGCGCCGGTTTGAAGTGGTGGACACCCTCTCCATCTCCGGGCCCATGACCCTGCTCCTGCTCAAGGCGCATGAAATGTACCGCGCCGGCGCGCCTCTGGAGGAAGTGGCAGACTGGCTCCGGAACAACTACACCCACTCCCAGGCCTACTTCGTGGTGGATGACCTGAAGTACCTGCGCCGCGGCGGACGCATCTCCAGTGCCGCGGCCATGCTGGGCACCATGCTGGAGCTCAAGCCCATCATCACCGAGACCAAGGAAGGCAAGCTTCAGTCCGTGGACAAGGTGCGCGGGCGCCGCAAGGCCATCTCCTACCTGGTGGAAATGGCCGCCAGCCAGATCGAGGATCCGGCGGAGAGCGTGTGCATTGTGATGCACGCTGACTGCCCTGCCGACGCAGAGCTTCTGAAAAAGGAAGTGCAGGCCCGCGTGCCCGCACTGAATATCCGCATCGACAATGTGGGCCCCGTGATCGGCGCCCACTGCGGACCTGGTACCCTGGCCGTCTGCTTCATGGGCGGACAGCGCAGTATCTGAACCCCAGCCGGACCCTGTGTCCGGCTTTTTTGAAACACTTTACCAATAGAATTTACGTTAATAGAAAACTGCTAAATCGGCGGCCTAAATCAGGATCCTTGTCCATATATGGCTCATCGCCCCTGAAAAAAC
>CACYNZ010000073.1 GCA_902775835.1 uncultured Eubacteriales bacterium
GAGGATCAGAGGTTGGGTCACATGAATAAGAAACTGGACGGTGCCAAGGAGGAATTCCACATGAATGATAGCCAGGGCGAGCAGAGCTGCCAGCAGCATCAGACGCACAATTTTCCGTTCACCGAACCATTTGGAAAGGGAATGTTCCTTCTCTTGCATGACAACACCTCCCACGCCTGTCAGGGCGGGATATACGGAAATCTTTCCGGGGAAATTATACCATATTTTCCGGGCAGCGTATGCATGACATTTCCTGAATGCGGCCGCGGAGAAAAAGGAAAGCCCCATGCCGGAGCGGCATGGGGCTGATCACTTAGCGCTTTACTGCTGCTGGGTCAGTGCGGATGCAAGCATCTGCAGGAGATCAGCAAGGCTGCCGCGGGTCATGACCAGATCCGGGGTTTCCGTGGTGATGACGGGCTGCCCGAACGCGCCCTGCAGCAGGTCCACAGCAAACTGTTCGTTCAGGGGCGTGGCCAGGTCAAGCTCAGGGTCCACGAGACCGTAGCCTGCCAGGAAGGCACGTGCTTCCTCCTGCGCATTGGGAGCACCGCCCAGAAGCGTATAGAGGCCGCCCATGAGATCGCCGACGGTGGCATCATTTTCCACGCCGAAGGCGGTGTCGCCGGCAGGAGCCATCAGACCATTTTCAAAGGCGAAGCGCACGGATGCGTAATGCTCGCTGTCTTCCGTCACGTCTTCGAAGGAAACCTGACTGGTATCCTTGGCGTTGAAGGGATTCAGAATGGCATCATACAGGTCGGCATTGGCGTTGATGGCCGCAGCAGAACCTGCGGTGCAGCGGATACCGGATTCGGCAAGCTTGCGGTACATCTCGGCGGCGTGCTTGACACCCTCGGGCGTCAGGGCTTTCAGCTGACGCATGTACTGAAGATTGATGTCCTGAGGCCGGCCGCAGAGGAGATTCAGGATGGCGTTGTCGGCACCGGAGAGCTCGCCTGTGCTGTTGGCCAGACCGGAGTAGGCGGAGAGAATGTACCCGTTCAGCGTATCCTGGTCCAGTTCCATGTTTTCAATGCGGTCGGCAAGGGATTCATACACCTGATAGGTTTCGCGGATGTTGGGGTCGCGGTAGGTCAGGAGATAGTAGCCGTCATCTGTAAAGGCTCCGGCGAGAGGCGTGTACACGCCGTACTGATCGCGGAGCAGGGGAATCAGGAACTGGTCACTGACCAGAGAGGAGATGGCGTTCAGGGAAGCGTCGAAACCGTCAAGTCCAAGCCCTTCGAAATTGGAGACCAGGCCGTTGAACTGCACAGCGGAATCGATGATAAGCGCTTCACGTGCAGCGGGAACAGGCAGGTCATAGGTGACATGGGTGATCGGCTGTGCATCGAGGCCGGCAAAGAAGGCGTCCGCCAGAGGACGGTTCAATGCGATGCTTTCCTCGCTGCCGGCGAAGGTGGCAATGGCACCGGTCCGGTTATGAAAATAGCTCTGTACCGCCTTCAGCTGGTCAATGACAGCCTGGGGATTCTCTGCAAGCTGCGCTTCCACCTGCTCAAGGAACTGATAGTATTCGATGAAGTTCATGTAGCTGTAGAAGCGGTTGGTCGGGAGCACAGCGCCAAGGCTGCGGTAGACCACGACAGTCTGGGCGGTGCTGTTGATGGTGGAACGCAGCATGGTCTTTACAGCTGCGACCTCTTCCGTCAGACGTTCCACATTGTCGAACTGTGTGCCCCAGGTCAGTTCGGAGATGAGATCATACCCGGCAGCAAGATCTTCATCCAGCGCGCTCCATATCACGCGGAGCCAGGAAGTGTATTCCTCCTCCTTGCTTTCCAGGATGGAAGGCCGGAATTCGAAACCGTACAGATAGCGTGAAATCAGGATATCGAGCTCATCTTTGGTGTGCTTGTCTGTGTCTAGTTCGCCCACAAGATCAGTAAAGAGCTTGAAGTAGTGGAGCGCGTCCTGGGGCAGGCCCTTTGCATCCAGGAAGAGTGAAACCTTGCCCACGCCTTCGACGCCGGCACCAGCATCAATATGGCGGACGCCGCTGTCGTCAGTTTCGTCGGAAATATTGTAGGTTCTGACTTCCTCGGGCAGGGATTCCACCGTCACAGCCTGCAGGGATGCCACCATGGCAGAGGTGTCCTCTTCGGGCTCTTCGGCGTTGGTGGCGTCAATAATGGCCTGCAGTTCTTCCTCGGACATGCTGGCTTTCAGGGCGGCCAGCTTTTCAGCCGTGGCGGCGTCCTGTTCCTCTTTCAGACCGGGCTGGGGATAGGTGGTGGTCAGAGCGGTGACGACGCCGTCTGCACACAGCCAGTCCTGTACGGCTTTCTGGTAGAGGCCTTCCTGATTCCACTTGCTCATGAGCATCAGGGATTCCACATAGTCCATATAGTTGAAGGGGTCGCCGCATGATGCATAGGAATAGGCGATGCTGGGAATGATATCCACGCCGACAGAAGTGCCGTCGGGAATCATTTTGATATCCATGGCAAGGCTGGCCATGACGCTGTCCACGGTTTCCTGATCAAAGCCGCCGGCAGCAATATCGGCAAGAACGCTGTCAACTGTGGAACGGAAAACGGCAGCATCCTCAGGGTTCACATTCTGCGCGATGAACACGATGGCGTCATCAGGGGCATCAGTGGAAATATAGGTGGCGAAGGAAGCCGAAGGCAGTACCTTGCGCAGCGCCTGGCTCAGAGGGGAAGAGGGCGACACCAGCACATCGGTCAGAGTGTTGAGTACCATTTCCTCATCCAGATCAGCTTTCAGGCCGGGGCAGAGGAAGGTGTAGTAGATCATGCTCTGATTCTTCGGATCCGAATCGGCTGCGGTGGGGAAGGCAAAGGTGGCTTCCACGGACTCGGTCAGAGGCGTGTAGTCTTTGTCCTCAAAGGCGAATTCCTGCTTGTCATAGTCCGAGAAAGCGTCATTGAGGATTTTCAGGAAAGCTGTGTAGTCATTAAGCTGTCCATAAAGATAGGCCATGCAGTTGGAAGGGTGGTAATACAGGGCATGGTAGTTCTTCAGGCTTTCCCAGGTCATGTCTGGAATGGCCTCCGGCAGACCGCCCTGGTCCAGACCGACAACGGATCCGGGGAAAGCGGTTTTATTGGCATTGAAGGATGCGGCACGGGCGAGGGTGTTTGCGCCGAGCATTTCGGAATAGACGGTGCCCTCGATGGTGAGGTCATCTTCCATGGAGGCCATGCGATAGCGCCAGGCTTCCTCACGGTAAATGCTTTCGTCGGTCAGCACCATGGGATGCAGGCAGGCGTCAGTATAGTAGTCCGTATACTTCAGAAGCTGGGCTTCGGAGAGCGAGGCCACAGGATAGTAGGTCATGTGAGAGCCTGTGCTCGCGTTCATGTAGGTATTGTAGGTCTGATAGGAGACGTTGAACCAGAGTGCCTTGGACGGCCATTTGTCGGACCCGTCCAGGGTGGAGTGCTCAAAGACGTGCGGAAGACCGGTGTTGTCAATGGGCCGGGTGAGGAATGCAAGCGTGAAAACACGGTTGGTGTCTTCATTTGCAATGTAGGTAAGTCCCGCACCGGTCTTCTGATGCTCAAAGAGCACGGCGGTTCCGCCGACCAGCGGGAAATCCCGGATTTCCTTGACTTCAAAGCCTTCCACCACATCGCCCACGGCGGGGAGCGGAACCGGCTGGGTCTCCTGGGTTTCCGCAAAAGCCGGGATCAGACCGGACAGCATGGCTGCGGTCAGGAGAAGGCAAAGCAGACGTTTCATGGGGTGTCCTCCTTCGCTTGAATAAATATGAGGAATATAGTGCATACAATACAGGATTATAGCACAGAATGAGACGCTTTCATCAGAAAAAGCAGAAAGATGCGCAGAAAAAGCAAAAGATGAGCATACAGATTATGCATCTGCAGAGCGTTTCATGCACAAAGACGCAGGCTGCGGACGGGAGAAGTGATGCGGAGCCGAAGGCTGCATGAAGGCAGGACAGGGCATTTGGTGCGGAGCGCGCGGTGTGCTCTTTACTTTTGCAGGGGAAAGTATGACAATGGCTTCAGCACAGAACGATACAAATACAGAAGCGGGGGATGGAATCATATGCAGAGGGAATACCCCAATCAGTTTGCGCGTATCGGGATCGGTGAAGAAGAGGTCATGAAGCGGATAGAAGACTGCTTTCAGACAATATTCTTTGATCCGGAGGAAAACTTCTTTCATGAAGTGGATGCGGACAGCGCATGCATGGTGGACACGGGAAACGTGGATGCGCGCACAGAGGGCATGAGCTACGGCATGATGATGAGCGTGCAGATGGACCGGAAGGACCTGTTTGACCGGCTCTGGCAGTTTTCCATGCGGTACATGTATCAGACCAAAGGCATGTATGCCGGGTATTTTGCGTGGTCTGTCAATCTGGAAGGCGCGCACAATGCGGAAGGACCTGCCCCGGACGGCGAGGAGTATTTTGCCATGGCTCTGCTTATGGCAGGCGCGCGCTGGGGAAACGGGGAAGGAATCTTCAATTATGAGGCCATGGCAAGGGACATTCTCCGCCACTGCGTTCACCAGGAAGAGCTGGCGGAGAACGGCAGAGCTATGTGGGATCCGGAGAATCATCTGATCCGTTTTGTTCCGGAAGCGGATTACTCGGACCCGAGTTATCATCTGCCGCACTTCTATGAGGTTTTTGCCCGGCGTGCGGACGCGGAGGACCAGGCGTTCTGGAAAGCGGCAGCGGATGCCAGCCGGGATTACCTGGTGAAGAGCGCGCATCCCGTTACCGGCATGAGCCCTGAGTATGCGGAGTACGACGGCACGCCGCGGCACATGTTCCGCAAGCCGTTCAGCTATTACTCCGATGCGTACCGGGTGGTCATGAACATTGCGCTGGATGCGCTGTGGAACGGACGCAGGGAGGATCTTGCCGGGATCGCGGAGCATCTGCAGGCCTTTTTCCGGAACATACCCGAAGAAGACTTCATGGCGTATCAGCTCGACGGAACGCCCACGGACACGCCTGCCATGCATCCAGTGGCCATGACCTCTGTACTGGCGGCCGCGTCCATTGTGACCGACGGGCCTGCGGCGGAGGAATGGCTGCGCAGATTCTGGGCAACACCCCTGCGCAGGGGCAGGCGGCGCTATTATGACAACTGTCTGTATTTTTTCAGCCTGATGATGCTTGCAGGCGTATACCGCATTTACTGACGGGCTGATGCCGTCTGAAAACAGTGGAAAGGATGATCATGATGCAGGCTTTCAATCCATATCTTCCCAGCTGGGAATACACGCCGGACGGGGAACCGCACGTGTTCGGCGACCGGGTCTATGTATATGGATCCCACGATAAATTCCGCGGCGTCGGCTACTGCCTGAATGACTATGTGTGCTGGTCCGCGCCGGTGGATAACCTGGCGGACTGGCGATATGAGGGCGTCATTTACGGCAGGTGCGATGATCCGGCAAATGCGGGCGGGGAGGCGTGCCTGTACGCGCCGGACGTGACCAGGGGGCCGGATGGACGGTATTATCTGTACTATGTCCTTGACAAGGTCAATTATGTATCCGTGGCTGTCTGCGATGAGCCGGCGGGACGCTATGCGTTTCTGGGCTATGTGCATTATCCGGACGGCACCCGTCTGGGGGAGGGTGCCGGCGATGAGCCGCAGTTTGACCCCGGTGTGCTGACGGAAGGCGATGTCACGTACCTGTATACAGGCTTCTGCCTGCCCATGGACACGAAGCGCCATGGTCCCATGGTGACGGTGCTTGAGCCGGATATGCTGACGGTCAGGCACGCGCCGGTGTTCATTATGCCAAGCACGCCCTATGCCCATGGCACGGAATATGAAGGACATGAATTCTTTGAGGCGCCTTCCATCCGGAAGTTCGGCGAAACCTATTATTTTGTGTACTCTTCCACGGTTTTTCATGAACTGTGCTATGCCGTCAGTCAGTCGCCTGTTTCCGGATTCCGCTTCGGCGGGGTGATCGTGAGCAACTGTGACGCACACATTTCGACCTATAAGCCGGCTGATATGCCCGCCTACTATGGCGGAAACAATCACGGCGGCCTGGTGAGGATCGGGGAGGAATACTATATTTTCTATCACCGGCACACGGACGGCACCAATTTCAGCCGTCAGGGCCTTGCCGAGAAAATCCGCATCCTGCCAGACGGCAGTATTCCGCAGGTGGAAATGACCTCGTGCGGTCTCAACGGCGGCCCTCTGGAGGGCAGGGGCACCTATCCCGCCTATATTGCCTGCAATCTGTTCACATCCACGCCGTGCATGTATACTGGAAATGCGGGCGGGAACGGCTACTGGCTGGACGGCAAGTTCCCGCGCATCACGCAGGATGGACGCGACGGGGATGAAGAACCCGGCTATATCATGAATCTCACGGACACGGCCACCTGCGGGTTCAAGTATTTCCGTTTTGAAGGCCTCAGGCGCATTACCGTGCGAATGCGGGGATATGCGTGGGGATACCTGTCGGTCAGAACGGCCTGGGATGGGCCGGAGCTTGCGAAGATTCCGCTGGAACACAGCACAGTATGGAAGGAATACAGCGCGGATCTGAGCATCCCGGACGGCGTGCATGCGCTTTACTTTACCTATCACGGAGGCGGGTTCACGTCCATGCTCTCCTTCACGCTGCATACATGAAAACACGGAAGCTGCTGTGTTTGGCAGCTTCCGCGATCTTTACGGCCTGCGCACAGCAGGCTTTTCTTCTGCTTTCAGAGATTCTGCAGGGCCATGAGTCCCATGCACAGAAGGAAGGTTCCGGCCAGCATGGCAGCAAAGGAAACGGCCCAGTTTCCGTTTCTGTTGAACCCATAGAAATCCTCCATGCGTCTGTCCTCAGGGGCAAAGCGGATGCGGTAGAGATACCAGGGGCCGTAGAGCGCAACGGAAAGGATGCCGAGCAGCGCTGTGCCGAAGTCCAGCCTACGCCTTTCCAGAACGCAGAAGGAGAAAAGCGCCATCAGCGGGGTGAGGAGATGCATGAACAGATCGGACCCCTGCAGCAGCTGGGCAAGTCCGCCCTTTCCGAGACTGGGCGCCAGAAACAGGAATACAGTCAGCATGGTGACCATGACCGCAGCGGTGCCCACATACTTGAGCACCCAGACGGTATGACTCCGGGGAAACAGGCACATCAGCAGAGCAGCTGCGGCACAGAAGATATTGCTCAGCACGGTGAAGAACTTAAGCGCCTCGCGCAGATGCTTTATGCTCCACGTGCCGTCTGCGCGGAAAAGCCGCACCACCAGCAGAAACGTGATGCCGAAAATAGCAGCATTTATGATGAGATCCAGCATATATACACTCTGGTTGTCAGAATTTCCCGAAGAAACGGGATCAGGGGTCAGTCCCTGAAAAGAAGCGGCAGGAAAGCGTGAATGCAGCGTCTCCAGACAGTCCAGTCATGACCGCCGGGGAAGGTGTCGCGCCGGATGTTCAGCTGACGGCCCTCGAGAAAATGATCGTCACGGTCAAAGCTGTCCCAGAACTGGTCTCCGGTTCCCATGGCCCGGTAGAACACGCGGAACGCTGCGTTGAAGCGGTCGGGATGATTCAGGATTTCCAGGTGCGGCTCAGCCTGGTCCGATGGGAAGGGCGAGCGCAGAAAACCGCTGAACAGCCCGGCATACCCGAACAGATCCGGGTGGCTCAGAGTGGTCATGCTTGTCTGATAGCTGCCCATGCTGAGCCCGGCCATGGCCCTGTGCCACTTGTCTTGTATGACGGGATAGCGGGATTCCACAAAAGGCATCAGATCGCGCAGAAGCACCTGCGGGAACAGTGTCCGGTCTTCGCAGCCCGGCATGCGGGTCATGCCGTTGCCCATGACAATGAGCATTTCCTGCATCTGACCGTCGGCGAGCAATTGGTCGGCAATCCGGCCGACATGCCCCTGGTAAACCCAGCCGGTTTCATTTTCCCCATACCCGTGCTGCAGGTAGAGTACCGGATATGTACGGGTGGGGTCAAAGGCGGGCGGGGTATAGACCAGGCAGATCTCGTGCTTTCCCGTGACCGACGAGGGCACATAATGCCGGGTAACGGCACCGTGCGGAATATTTTCCAGATCATCCCAGCCCTTCATGTCTTCCTCCGGCACATCCACAAAGTTCATGGGCCGGCAGCACCCGTACCCGATGGGCAGGTAAGGACAGAGCACATCGGCGCCGTCGATTTTCAGGAAGAAATAGATGAAGCCGCGGCCGAGGTCCAGCGTGGCTTCCCAGACGCCGTCCGCATTGCGGGTGAGCGGATAAAGCGTGCCGAACCGGTCAATGGTCACTTCCTGTGCCTGTGGCGCGGGAATCCGGAAAAATACGCGGCCGTCGGGCAGGATTTCCGCACCCTGCTCGCCGTCGCGGGACGGCTCACCAAAGTAAGGGTCAAACGAGACAGAGATATCCAGAGGCCAGCGCTGCTGCATGCAGAACCCTCCTGTCGTATGGCTCCGCCCGGTGAGGGGTGGAGCGTATATTTGGCATATGAAAACTTCCGGATGAGCATATCATAAACCGATCTTTGGGGCAACCGCTCCGGGCTGGAAGGCACACAGAAAACGGATGAAGCGCAGGCATGGCTTCATCCGCTCTGAGGAATTCGTATGTCACATGATCAGGATGGGTCATCTGCGGTCTCAATGGTGATCCGCAGATGGTCTTTCATGGGGTGGATATGCCCGACCAGTTGCGCGCTTTCAAGAAAGGCGAGGCAGGCACTGTCAGTTCTGATGGTGGGATGCGTTTCTTCGCCCGTGCGTGCATTGTTCTCGATGAAAATCCGTGCGGGTTTTCCTTCGCAGTCCGTGCCGGAGAGCATATAGCGCGCTGAGAGCGTACCCTGTCCGTCAGGCGCCAGATACTGCGTGTCCACGCCGCCGGGTTCGATTTCGCCCTGAAAATAATCGCCGCTGCAGTGCCCGTCAAACAGGATCATGCGGGCAGTGCATGACGGAGAACGGACTTCCTGCACACCGGTGACATGAACGGTGAGATCCAGAATAATCATGCGTTCTGCCTTTCCCTGGCTCAGTTGTCTGCCAGATTGTAGCCGTTCTTCATGTGACGGCTGGATTCCAGCACCAGCTTGTTCAGTACGGATGTGGTCTCCCGGCGAGCCATGGCGCATAGTTCCTCATTGGCTTTTTTGAGAAGATCGGGATCCTGCTGCTCACGGAAGCGTGCGTCGTATTCCCGGATCAGCTTCCTGCCGCCCACAAACATGGCGTTGCGGTAGCGGTTGATCAGCTGGATGCAGCTGGCATAGTCGTGATCGGCAAGCGTGTCAATGATGCGGCTGGCCCAGTAGAAGTTTTCCGTGGACACATCCACGCTCACCCGGCTCAGATAGGCCGGCATGGAAGGCACATTGGGATAGACGGGCAGCATGGCGCTGAAGGCGGTGGAGCCGAAGCAGACCCATTCCACGCCGCGGATGGCTTCCGGTACATCGCTGCGGATCTGACAGATGGAAGTGACGCCGGTGCGGTTGATGCCGATGGAACGGTACATGCCACGCTTGCCGGTGTCCTGGGAGGTATAGGGATTGTAGGGCGTGCCCTGGAAATGTCCGGAAAGGAGATAATGCACGTCTTCCACGGCCAGCTTCCGCTCGGGCACAAGGGCCCATGGGATGCGGTCGCATTCCGGCGTGAACTCTGCGTCCGGCCCATCCCAGCGATGGCTGGTCGGGGTCAGATACCGCCCCATGAACCAGGCTCTGGGCGTGTTGTAGATATGATCCATGTCATTGTGGGAGCCGAAAATATCCCGGGGATTGAAGCGCCCGTCCTGGTTCAGGTCCAGGTGATTGTCGCGGATGAATTCCCTGAGATCAGCGGAGCACAGATGCGCTTCCTGCTTCCCGAAGGCGTCCTCCAGGTCAAACCTGTCCATGCCGAACTGGTTCGGGGCAATGATGCAGCAGTCATCAGGAACGCGGCGTGCCATCCAGTGATGCCCGCCAATGGTTTCCATCCACCAGACTTCGTTTTCATCATTGAAGGCGATGCCGTTGGACTCATAGGTGCCGTAGGTTTCCAGGAGTCCGGCAAGGCGCATGACGCCTTCCCGTGCGGTGTGGATATAGGGAAGCACCAGCACCACAATGTCTTCCTCGCCGATGCCGCCGATGACTTCCTTTTCACCGCGGGCGGCTTTTTTGTATTCCACCAGCGGGTCCGCGGAAAGCACGCGGGGGTTGGACGTGATAGTTTCCGTAGCGGTCATGCCCACCTGGGCTGCATTGATGCCGGTAGCGGCCCAGGTGCCGTCCTTTCTGTCCACATTGGGGCAGGCGGTATAACGCATGGGATTGTCCGGCAGCTCGACCTCCACATGGGAGAGAACGCTCTTGTATTTTCTGGGCTGATCCTTGGGCTCCACCACGATGAGCTTCTTGACGTCAAAGGAGCCGTCATCGGTCCGGGCGATCATGGTGGAAAGATCATTGGTGGCATGCTTGCCTACCAGTACGGTTGTACAGGACATGGGAAGTTCCTCCTTTCCGCAATCCGTGCGGATGTTGCTTTACGTTAAGTTGTCCGGGGTTATTGTAGCATGTCCCAGGGCCGGTGAACAAGGAGCAATCCATGGAGCGGCATGCATCTGGCTCAGGGTTCTTCGGGCACGGGTTCCGGTACCGAAAACCGGCTGTTTTCCAGGCGGCAGACATAGACCGCGCAGTTCCCGATGTACCGGGACCAGAAAGCGCCGTGTGCGTCCGGAGTCAGGTATTCAAGAATGCCTTTCATGGATATGGCATGCGTGGAAATCAGGATATTCCCGGAGAGATGCCGGATATCTTCCATAAAGGCACCGGAACGGCGGACCACGCTCTCCAGGGATTCCATGCCATGAGGCGCAGGTGTGTGCGCAAAATCGCGGAAAAAGGCGGCAAGCTCCGGAGACGGATGGGCGAGATCGGCGCCCTCATAGGGCCAATAGTCCATTTCCAGAAGCCGGCTGTCTTCCTCTGCCGCAAGATAAGGCGCGATGATGCCGGCGGTCTGCACGGCCCGGCGCAGCGGGCTTGTGAACGCGTGGTCAAACGTGACATGAAGGCGCCGGAACAGCGCTGCGGCTTTCCGTGCCTGGTCTTCACCGGCGGGATTCAGGGGATGGTCGCTGCGGCCCAGGAGAACGCCTTGGCGGTTCAGCGCAGTCTGGCCGTGACGGATGATATAGATTGCGGCAGACGAAGATGCGGCCGTATCAGGCATGAGGCAGGTCTCCTTTCCTGGAGGAATGGGTTCATGATACAGCGATCCGGGCGGGACGTAAATGGGTGGCTGCAGGAGAACGGGGCGCGAGGATGATTTGGATACGCGGATATGGTATACTTCTGCAGGATAAACACAAAAAAGAAAGCGGGGGATTGCAGGGTGCGCGACTGTGCATGGATCGGGCTCGGAAATGTGGAGAAAGCAGGGGATTTTGCCTGCTTCAGGCTGGACTTTGCCTATGACGGATCGTCGCCGGCGGTATGCGACATCACGGCTTCGGCACGCTGCAGGCTCTGGGTGAACGGACAGGCCGTGGGCTCGGGTCCGTGTGCCGGGGACCGGCATGTCTGGTACTATGATACCCGGGACCTGACAGCGTTTCTGCACAGGGGCATGAACAGTCTGGCGGTGCAGGTGGTCAGCCTGGATCCCGAAGGTGCGCTGGACGAGCGGCGGCAGAATACCACCATTGTGCGGATCATGCCGCCGGATCACCGGCACAGGTTTGCGCTCTCCGGCCGCGCCGGAGAAACGGAGCTTTCCACCGGATGCGCGGACTGGCGTGTCATGCCGGATCACTGGACACATCTGCGGACAGACCCGCGCATTGAGTCCCTTGGCGCGTTCTGCGAGGATGTGGATCTGGGGAGCATGCCGGGCGACTGGAAGACGGACAGCTGTGCGGCATGGATGAAGGCGGAGATTCTGGAGCCTGTGGAGTCCCAGGCGGCGTTTGACTCAGTGGGCCTGATCCGGCGCTTTCCGCTGGAACCCCGGCCGATCCCGCTGCTTTTTGAGCGCCCGGAAGCTTTCGAGCGCGAGGCAGGCACACGGACCGGAATCCTGGAAAAGGGCGCTGTCAGGGTGGAACCGCACACGGAATGGGAAACCGTGCTGGACGCGGGACTTGTGAAAATGACGCGTCCGGTATTCCGCGTCCGGGGCGGCGACGGTGCGAAAATGGAGATCACGTATTTCGAGAAGTTCGTGCGCGAAGGCGAGGACCTGAAGCGGGATGACTGGGAGCGCGGCGTGATCAGCGGGATTGCGGACCGCGTGAGGCTCAGGGACGGGGAAAACTGCTATGAGCCGTTCTATGTGCGCACGTTCCGTTTCCTGAGACTGCGCGTGAGGACGGAGAATGCAGGCGCGGAAGTCATGCTCCCCGAGTACCGGCGGACAGGCTATCCGCTGGAAGAGGAAAGCCGGATCACCTCCTCTGTGCCCTGGGTCGGACAGCTCTGGCGCATGTGTGCCGAAACGCTGCAGAACTGCATGCTGGAAAGCTATATGGACTGTCCTTACTATGAACAGCTGCAGTACATCATGGACACCCGGCTTCAGATGCTGTTCCATTTCAGCATCAGCCGGGATGTGCATCTGGCGCGCAAGGCACTGGAAGACTTCCACCGGAGCCTGCTGCCCTGCGGACTTCTGCCGGGCCGGTATCCGTCTGCCTACCTGCAGATCATTTCCACATTTTCGCTGCACTACATATTCATGATCCGGGAGTACTATGAGCAGACCGGGGACATGGATGTACTGCTCCGCTACCGCGCGGACTGCGACCGGATCCTGGAAACATACGCCGCGAACGTGACGGAGCGCGGCCTTATGGGACATCCGGGATTCTGGGCGTTCGTGGACTGGCAGGACGACTGGGCACGCCTGAATGGAATGCCT
>CACYNZ010000074.1 GCA_902775835.1 uncultured Eubacteriales bacterium
AATAATCCGCCAGGCTTTTACTTGATCGGCCCTATTTACCCGGCTAGAATTGGCCCTTTTCTCCCGACCAACGTTGGCCCTTTTTTCCCGACGCTAACACTGGACATGGATGTTTCAACAATCATCGATAGCTATAGCTTGGATTTTGTCATCCTTGATACTCAGAATGAAGACGAAATCCGCGAAATGTTCCTCCGCCTTCAGAATGGTACAACTTTGAAAGCACAGGAAAAGCGCAATGCCATGCCTGGAAGAATGAGAGATTTCATTAAGGGCTTGACAAACCATGAATTCTTTACAAAGGTACATTTTTCAAATACCAGATTTACACATGATCTGATTGCAGCACAGATGACGTTACTTGCCCTGAATAAGGGAATTCGTAATATCAAAGATCGTGACCTAAATGAGATGTATGAGACATACAAGGATTTCAATGCATCTTCTCCGGAGGCAAAAAGCATCTACCGTGTCCTCGATTATCTGAACAGGATGTTCCCGGAAAAAGCCCCTGAGCTAAAGCGATATAGCACAATATCACTATTCATTCTTATTATGGAGCTTATTCCAAATTATGATATCAAAGACCGTGAAACTGATATCGCCAAATGGTTTATTGACTTCGAAGCCAATCGAGCTGAAGACGAACTGAAGTCCCCGGAAGAGCAAGATCCACGCCTCGTTGTTTATCACGAACGTGTGTCTCACTCATCCGACTCAGAAGATTCTTTGCTTTACAGACACAATTTCCTTAAAGAAAGCTTGCTAGCGACCGTTCCGAATCTCCCACAGAAAGACCCCAAGAGAAGCTTTGACGAGGCACAGCGGCAAGTGATTTATCGACGTGATAACGGGATTTGCAAGATGTGCGGTGTGCATTGTGAATGGAATAATTGGGAGGCTGATCATATTATTCCATGGAGCCGTGGTGGGCAGACTGCTATCGAAAACGGTCAAGTACTTTGTCCTTCGTGCAACTCCAAGAAAAGTGATCAGATGATGGAGAAGAGCAATGGTTGACAAGTATAAAGTCATAACCCTTTGTGGAAGTACCCGTTTCAAGGATGCTTTCATGAAAGCGCAGAAGCGCCTGACGCTAGAAGGTAACATCGTCATCAGTGTAGGGCTGTTCGGTCATTCCGGCGATGACGAAGTCTGGGAAGGCATGTCAGAAGATACGCTGACCAAGACCAAGGAGATGCTGGACGACATGCACAAACGGAAAATTGACATGGCTGATGAGATCTTTGTCATCAATGTTGATGGGTACATTGGGTCCAGCACCAGGTCGGAGATCGAGTACGCGAAGGCAACTGGGAAATCGGTTCGTTATCTGGAAGACTAAACAGCGCTTTCCAGGGTTGTCAAAAAGCCACTCTCCAACGAAACTCCGAACTCACCAACGAAACTACACTCCCCAACGAAACCCGTGAGTAACGTTGGGGAGTGAAACGATCCGAGACCAGTGGCATGGAGCCGACTATCAGACCGGCAAAAAGGAGATGACCAGGGTGCTGAAACCCTTTGATTTACAGGCATTGTCCATATTCCTTTGTATCAAAGTTGCTCTGGTCACAGAACACGCGGATTGCAGAGGAGGAATGTTTCATGTCAGTTTTGATTGCCTATCAGGTATCCGATGAGATCAGTGAACGTCTTGCATATCAGTGCAGCTGCAGGGATGTGGAGTATCTGCGGGTGGGCCTGGAGCTGGAGGGCCTTTCCCTGAGGGAAATTCTCGGCCGCCGGCATGGCAGGTCGTGGCAGGGTGAACGTCCGGAAGGCGCCATGGTAGTGCTGTGCGGCATGACTCAGGCGCAGATGGATGATATGCTCAATGCCATGCGTGCCTGGAGGAAAGAGCGTCTGCTCAAGGCAGTGCTGACGCCGACCAACCAGCACTGGACCTGTCCGGAGCTGCTCCGGGAAATAAAACAGGAAGATGAGGCGGTACGACATGGGTAAGCTGCACGTTCTGACCGGGGATGGCAAGGGCAAGACCAGTGCGGGTATGGGCATGGTGCTGCGCATGGCCGGGTATGGAAAAAAAGTGCTGGTGATCCAGCTGATGAAAAACGGTACATCCGGGGAACTGCGTGCACTTGACCATCTCCCGGAAGCAGTGGTGCTGGATGTGTTTCCGCTTCAGGGATTTCTGTGGGATATGGATGCGGATGAAAAGGCAGAGCTTGCAGAAAGGTATCACAGAAGTGTGCAGACTGTGATTGATGTCTGCCGGGAAAAGCGTCCGGCGCTTGTTCTGCTGGATGAACTTGCCCCGGCTCTGGCCATGGGCTGTATCAGCCGGGAGGACGGCGAAAACATGATCAATGCGGCGCTGGAGTGCGGCGAGGCAGTGGTTACGGGACGGTCTGCGCCGCAGTGGCTTGTGGACCGGGCAGACTACCTGACAGAGTGCCGGTGCCTGCGTCACCCCTACGCCGCCGGACTGGATGCCCGGGAAGGTATTGAGTGGTGAATCACTTTCCGGTCATGCGGCTGAGCCTGAACAGGGATTTGGACAGATCTATGGCTTCAGGAGGCACGGGGACAAGCAGATGCTCATGAAGCACATAACTCTCAACAGGCACATGATCCGGACACACCCGCTCCAGTTCGTGGGCGAGATAGTGCAGCTGGGTACAGTGCGGAGAACGGTCCACACTGGCCAGGAGCACGCGCCGGACCTGTCCTGTGCCCATGACAGCGGTGAACTTGGCCAGGGCCATATTGAAGTGAGTTTCCTCCAGGCACAGGGAAAAGACCTGATCGGCTTCCTGGACCAGGAGCTCCAGCGCGCCGCTGTCCACTTCCGGCAGGCATGCGCCGGTTATGAGGATGGTTCCGGAAAAGGAATAGACATTGGTGGTCATAAAGGATCGCATACTCATGGTTCAGACCTCCGCACAGGCATGGAATGTGGGATAACAGAACCGAAAACGGCTCTCTCTGAGGGAGAGCCGTTTTGCCGGTTTTAGTGGCTAAAGGACTTGCATACTGTCATATTGACCAGACCGCCGCGGATATCGATTTTTACGTCATCTGCCAGGCGGAGCAGCACGGACTGCTCAAAGTGATCCCAGCCCTGTTTGTTATTGTCGGACTTGGTAGGCAGCTTGAACACGGTTTTTTCTGCATCGGAGACCATGGCCTGCTCAAAGGCGTTGCGAAGCCTGCCCAGAAAGCTTCTGGCAGCTTCGTTCTTTCCGGAAGCAGAGGCGGCAAGCAGGAGCTCCCGCTTTTTCCGGTCCATGACGGTTTTGGTGGACAGGTGCAGGTCAAAACGGCTGGCTGTACATTCAATCCAGAATTCAGCCTTCATTTCGCCTGTGACCGTATGCGCCATGCTCAGCATTTCTTCTGTGAACAGCTGCAGGCGCAGGGATTCCCTGGGAGTGAGTTCGTTGAATTCGGCCATTTTGCGGGTTTCTTCCACAGCGGCCTGATATCCGTTTCCGACATTGTCGATCTCTATGGGCGGGGACTTGACCACAACGTCTCTCCCGATCCCGTCCCGGGAGCGCAGGGAGGCTGCGGCCTGGATCAGCGGATTGCGGATGCGTGCATCCACCACGTTGCCCACCTGCATGGAAATCAGGCGGTACAGAAGGGCAACCACCATCTGACGCGACCGATCGTCCAGTTTATCAGACCCGTCCACGGTGTCTTCACTGAATGTCAGGTCGGCAGCGCTCTTCTGGTTGCGTTCCAGAAACCCGAACACGACAGAGACAAAGTTTTCACGCTGTTCCGGTGAGCAGGACTTGATCCAGTCATGAAGCGTCTTGTCGAGAATCTGGGACGTGAGGGAAATATCGTCCACCATGTCAAAACGCGATCCCAGCAGATTCCAGGAAAAGGGATCGTGCTGGAAGAAGGAAGAACGGGTGGAGCTGACCACCTGATAGACAGGGTGATAGTTCATCAGGCGGCCGACGATGGAGTCAGAGGGAATGATGGACGTCACCCGCGGTGCGATTTCCCTGTATGCGTCGGATTCCATGGTGTCATCGTCCAGACCCGGACCGTCAAAGGAACAGATGGACTGGATTCTCTCCCGGATTTCCGGATCTGAATATACGCCGGCATAGACAGACAGGTTTCCGCCCTTGCTGTGACCGGCAAGCCGCAACGGACCGGGACAGCTTTCGGCGATGCGCCTGAGGTATGCCACGGCCGCGGACTGGGCGGGGACCGGAGTCAGGTAGCTCATCATGAAGTCTTCCTTCCAGGCGACTACTGTGGGATCCGTCCCGCGGAATGCAACCACAATGCCCACGTCCGGAACTTCCATGGTCAGAGCGGAAAACTGGATGTTGCGCTCAATGTCCACATCGTTGACCTGGTCCAGTATACGGACAGACCGGAAGCGGCGGCTGGCAGTGAGCAGCTCCAGCATGTCCCTGCGTTCCTTGATTTCATTCTTGAGCCCGACGGGCGGATACTGTGCATACAGGGCATCCGCATTGAGCTCGGAGAGATACAGGCTCCTCCCGCTGGTGAGCGTCAGCTCGTTTTCACCGAAGTTGATATAGGAAAGACTGGCGGCAATCAGACTGTCGATGACATTCCAGTAATCCCTGCGGAAGGACAGATCGCCCCTCCAGCCGATATAGTCCAGCAGGTTTCCGGTCTTCAGCAGTTTGGAGATTTTTTCTTTTGCCATGGTATCGCCTCTGGATCATGATGAATCGAGTGCCTGCCGTGTTCCGGACAGGTCTGTATGATTATTGTAAGGGAAAACCCCGATTCTTACAATATGCTCCGGGGCTTCTCAGGATATGCCCGGAGAAAGGAAAAACGGCCGGGGATTGCGCGAAAACAGGAAACAGCGGACCAACGGGTGGCTTTTTATAAAAATCGTGCTATCATAAAAAGGATCGCGTTTAAGGAGGATATGTCATGCGCAGCGCCATCTACGGGGCGGGATCACTTGGAATCGTACTGGGGGTATACCTGACCAAGGCCGGACAGGATGTCACGCTGGTCAATCATAATCCGGAGCAGGTACGTGCCATGCGGGAACATGGAGCCCGCATTGTGGGCACGGTGGAAATGTCAGCCAGAGTCAAGGCCTGTTTTCCTGAAGAGATGGAAGGCACCTATGATGTCATCTTTCTTCTCACCAAACAGCTGGACAATGCTGCCACAGCCCGGTTTCTCAAGCCCTTCCTGGGCGATACGGGCATTCTGTGCACCATGCAGAACGGGCTTCCTGAGGTGGAACTGGCAGAGATTGTGGGAAAAAAGCAGGTGCTGGGCTGCACAGTGGCCTGGGGAGCCACGCTGGAAGGCCCGGGTGTGTCCAGACTGACGTCGGACACGGATTACCTGTCCTTCGGCCTCGGCCCGATCGAAGGCGCATGGGACGCGCGCTGCGAGCGCGTAAAGGAAATCCTGGAAAAGATGTGCACGGTGGAAGTGGTGGACAACCTTGCCGGCATGCGCTGGTCCAAGATTCTGGTGAATGCGGCATTCTCCGGCGTGGGTACCGTGATCGGCGGCACGTTCGGGGATGCGGTAAGAGACCGGGTTTCCCGCAGGGTCTGTCTTGCCTCCATTCAGGAAAGCATCCGCTGCGCCCGCGCGGCCAATATCCATCTGGCGAAAATCCAGGGCTCGGATATTGAGAAGCTCCTGTACTATGAGAATCCTGTCAAGAAAATGATCGCCCTGGGCATTCTGCCCCTGGCCATCCGCCGGCATGCAGCCATTGAGCCCAGCATGCTTCAGGATCTGAAGAAGCACAAGCCCTGCGAGATCGGGGCCATCAACGGCGCGGTGTGCCGCTGGGGCAGAAAGTACGGAGTGCCGACCCCGGTCAATGACCGGATTGTGGAAGTGATCCGGGATATGGAAAGCGGAAAATCCCAGCCGGGCATGGAACAGCTGAAGCGGTTCAGTGATCTGGCCCTGTGACAGAATACTGCATGCAAAAACGGAGAAGACGCGCTTCTCCGTTTTTTGCATGCAGCGACGGCCTGTCAGGTTTCCCGCATGGACAGAACCTTCTGCTTGGATTCCTCCAGGGCAAGGATGACCCGGTCGCACCAGGCGTCGAATTCGGGATCCTCCTGCTGGCATTCCTCCGGATGCGCGAGCACATAGTCAAGCGCAAGCCGGATGCCCTGATCAAAGGGAATGGTGGTGCGCATGTCCGGCACAATGCGCCGGAGCTTGCTGATGTCAAAGACCGAGGATACGGACTTGTCGCCCGTCAGGCTGCCTTCAAAATCAAAGCCGAAGGGATCACCGACAGCGGAAAGGTATTCGCTGGACACATGGCAGGCGTGCAGTTCCACGCCCAGGGCATCGGCAATGGTGGCATAGATCTGGTTCCAGGTGAGGACTTCATCGCCTGTGATATGGAACGCCTCGCCGATGGCATGCGGGCTGCCCATCAGTCCGGTATAGCCCACGGCGAAATCCCGGTTGAAGGTCAGCGTCCACAGGGAAGTGCCGTCGCCCTGAATGATTACCGGCTTTCCGTCCAGCATGCGCCGGATGACCTGCCAGAATCCTTTTCTGCCCTGAACGCCCAGCGGGATGTAATGCTCGTCATAGGTGTGGCTCGGCCGCACAATGGTCACCGGGAACCCTTCCTCCCGGTACTTGCGCATCAGGAATTCCTCACAGGCGATCTTGTTCCGTGAATATGCCCAGTGGGGATTGGCCAGGGTGGTACCTTCCGTGATGATATAGCTGGCGGCGGGCTTGTGATAGGCCGATGCCGAGCTGGTATAGATGTACTGACGGGTCCTGCCGCGGAACAGCCGCCAGTCGCGCTCCACGTCCTCCACGCCAAAGCCGATGAATTCGCAGACTGAGTCAAAGCTCATGCCTTCCAGAGCCTTTGCCACAGCGGCCTCGTCATGAATATCCGCGATGATCTGGTGTACGTTTTCGGGGAGCGTGTTTTTCCGGTTCCCGCGGTTGAGCACCCATACGTCCCAGAGCGGGTTCTCAGCAAGACGCCGGACCACTGCGGTACTGATAATGCCTGTGCCGCCGATAAATAGAGCTTTCATCGAAACTGCCTCCTTGATCCTGATATGTCCGCGCTGTGGCTGTGTGCTTAATCTGCATGATCTCTTCTGTGCCTGTAATGATAATGGAATCCGCTGCTGTGTCAATATGGGCTCCGGGAAGGAACATGGTTGACGGTGCATACCGGTTCTGGAATAATTGTCCGTACACCGGACAAGGGAATGTCCGGGAAAAAGAGCGATCAGGAGGTTTGGCCATGCAGTATCAGAATCAGCGCAATCCCGTTTTGCCCCTTGCGTGCCATGTGCCCGACGGGGAAGCGCATGTCATGCCGGACGGCGCTTTATATGTCTACGGGAGCTGGGATGACGGGGAGAAGTATTACTGCAGCGGGGAATACCATGTGGCATGGACACGTGACATGAAGACCTGGCATGTGGAGGACGCGCCGTCCCTGAGGGCGGAGGATGTCCCCTGGGCCGGAGACCCGGACGCGCCGAAGTATCCCGGCATTGACTGGGCGCATCCCACGCCGTTCATTCTCCGGATGCTGGAAATGGACCGGGCAGGGCAGGAAAGTGCGGAAGACGGGGAGGAAAAGAAGGCGGAGATTCCGGAGCCGGGCCTGCTGTATGCGCCGGACTGTATCTGCCGGGATGGCAGGTATTATCTGTACTTCTGCATGTCGGACGACAGCGAGGGCGTGGCGGTATCGGATTCACCCCGCGGACCGTTTCTTCATCCGGTGCAGCTGCCCTGCGGCGGCATCGATCCCGCCATTTTCGTGGACAGGGACGGTTCCGCCTACTATTACTGGGGACAGCTGTTTTCCCATGGCGTGAAACTGAATCCGGACATGATGAGCTTTTCCCGGGAACAGGTGGCGGACAATCTTGTGACGGAGGAAACGCACTTTTTTCATGAGGGCTCCTCCATGCGCAGAATCGGCGACACCTATTACTATGTCTATGCATGCATGGAACGCGGACGCCCCACGGCGCTGGGGTATGCCACCTCGTCTTCCCCGCTGGGGCCTTTCCGGTACAGGGGAATCATTGTGGACAACGCCCTGTGCGATCCGGAGAGCTGGAACAATCACGGGTCCATTGAGTGCTTCCAGGGACAGTGGTACGTATTCTATCATCGCAGTTCACGGGGCAGCCGGATCCACCGCAGGCTGTGCGTGGAAAAAATCCGTATCCTGCCGGACGGCACAATCCCGGAAGTCCGGATGACCTCCCAGGGAGCCGGGGATCCCTTCGGTCCCGGGGAAAGGATCATGGGATACCAGGCGTGCGAAGTCCACGGGGGCTGCCGCATTGACGCGGATGCGGAATATGGTGAAGTGCTGACCGGGCTTAAGGCCGGCAGCCGTGCTGTATTCCGGTACGTGAAAAGCTGCCGTGCCTGGACCGATGTCCGCGTGCAGGCATGCGGAAGCGGCACACTGCGCCTGCTGATGGGCGGCCGGGAGGCAGGAAGGGTAAGCATGGACGGAGACGTGGATGCGTACAGGGAAATGGAGGGTGCGCTTTCCATGGAGGAAGGGGAGTATGAACTGGAGATCGAAGTGGTGAGCGCGGACAGGCTGCGCATCGCTTCCCTGGAGCTGTTCTGAAAACTGGAAAACGCAGAAGCGCCCGTCCATATGCCGGACGGGCGCTTTGACAAACCATTGGAAGATGTTACTCGGCTTCCGGGAAGGTGAAGACGTTCAGACCGATGTCTTCATCCAGCCTGCGTCCGACTTCGCCGGGCATGGTCCGCACCACCATTTCGCAGGTGGCGGATACCCGAAGCTCATTGGCATGGCCGCCCCAGGCCTTCAGTTCCTGATCACAGACGGTGACATGCAGGTGAATGTATGCCTGTCCATCCTTCCAGCTGACGGTGCCGCAGAGGCTGCTGATCTCCATGGGCCCGGTGAACTCTTTCTTGAAAAAGCTCCTGGTGGGCACATCATACACGCTCACGATCACGTGATCCACGGTGCCGAGTGCCTGCACCTGCGCCAGACGGATGTTTTCCCTGTCGCACAGTTCGGTGAGCCGGGTCAGGATTTCCTCACCCCGGTCCATGCGCACCACATAGCTGTCGCCGAATTTCCTGTATTCCATCTGAAGCCTCCTCAGGCCTTTTCGATATTCTTGGTCACGATCACATCGCTGCCAAGCCCGAGAATATCCCGGATCACCACGTCCCCGATGATTACCGGCGCGCTGAGTGTCTGACGGTTGAATTATTCGGAGAAGAAGAAATGCTGTATGCAATTCACACCGGCATTATAACAATAACCCCCGGAAAACGGCGGTTTTCCGGGGGTTTCTTAGCGTGTTATTAACAGGAAATTGATGCGGCAGCAAAGTCAGTACCCGCGCTTCAGATCCACCTTTCGGGCGAGGGGAGCTCCGCTGCAATAGTGCTCAAAATCTTCCAGAAACAGATCCACAATACGGTCCTTTGTATAGGGCAGCGTCATGTTGCCCGCCACATGCGGTGCCATGAGCAGGTTGGGGCAGTCCCAGAGCGTATCGTCTGCCGGCAGAGGCTCGGTTTCAAAAACGTCCAGTGCGGCGCGCAGGCGGCCGGAGCGCAGCTGCGCTTCCAGTGCCTTCTGGTCAATCACGGTGCCGCGGCCCACATTGACCACAAGGGATTCTTCCGGCAGAAGGCCCAGACGGCGCGCATCCAGCATATGGAAGGTTTCCGGTGTGCCGGGCAGGGAGATGACCAGAATATCGGTTTCCGGCAGCACGCTGTCCAGCTGGTCCTGAGGGACGATCCGGTCAAAGAGTTCTCCGGGATTCCGACCGCTGCGGTTGACACCGGTCAGGCAGGCGGGGCCAAAGGCGCGCAGGCGGACAGCGCATTCCTGGCCGATATCGCCGGTGCCGAGCAGGGTGATGCGGCTGCCCCGGATGGAGCGCACAGGCAGATTGCGGATCCATTCCCGGCGCTGAACGATGGCTGTGTAGTCCATCTGGCGGCGCAGCATTTCCAGGATCTGCATGGTCACGTGTTCGGCGATGGTGACGCCATAGGCACCGGAAGAATTGGTGAGCACGGCGTCGGGGGAGGCGAACACGCCGTCGCCCATGAACTGGTTGACGCCGGCTGAGGGTGTGCACAGCCAGCGCAGACGGGGACTGTTCCCCGCCAGGGCAGCGGACTGACCGAAAATAATTTCGGCATCGTCCAGCTCAGGCATTGCCTGAGCGTCGCTGTCAAAGAAGTGCGCCTCAAACCCGTGATTCTGCGCGGCTTCGGCAATCCGTGCGCGCTGCGCGTCACTCAGTACGGAAATAACGGTGACCAGTTTTCTGCTCATATCGATCTCCTCCTTTACTCAAGTCCGAATTCCTTGCATTTGCGCCAGAGAGTGGATTTGCTGATGCCCAGCAGTTCCGCGGCTTCCTTGCGGCTCTTGGCGCGTGACAGGACTTCCATGATCTGGCGCTTTTCAAGAACGCTGAGGGCGGGGCTGTCATATTTCTGCGTCTGGACAGGGACCTGCACGGCCTGTTCCATGGGCAGCACGGCGGCGATATCCGCGCCTGCGACGATGCTGCTTTCGCACAGCACAGCGAGCTGTTCGCTGATATTGCGGATCTCGCGGATATTGCCGGGCCAGCGGTAGGCGGCAATGCGTGCAGCGGCCTCGGGGGAAAGGCTGATCTGCTCCTTGCCGAACTTGTGGGCATAGTAATTCAGGTAATGCTGCATGATCATGGCTGTATCCCCGATGCGCTCACGCAGAGGCGGCAGCTGAACGCTGAGCACCTTCAGACGGTAATACAGATCCTCCCTGAACTGTCCCTGACGGATCATTTCCAGCAGGTCGCGGTTGGTGACGCAGATGATGCGCACATTGATGGGAATGACCCGGTTTGCGCCTATGCGGCGCACTTCACGCTCCTGAATGACGCGCAGAAGACGGCTCTGAAGGGTGAGCGGGATCTCACTGACTTCGTCGAGAAAGATGGTACCCTCATGGGCCGCTTCAAACAGGCCTTCCTTTCCGGTCTTGCTGGCCCCCGTGAAGGCACCGCCCTCGTACCCGAACAGTTCGCTTTCCATCAGGTTTTCCGGGATGGCCGCACAGTTGACGGCCACAAAGGGCCCGTGGGCACGCTCGCTTTCGTTGTGGATGGACTGGGCAAACAGTTCCTTGCCGGTGCCGGTCTCTCCCATCAGCAGGATATTGCTGTCCACATGGGCGAAGCGGCGGGCCTGCCGGATGGCGGTATGAATGGCGGGGCTTTCCCCGAGAATATCGTCAAAATGATAGCGTGCCAGGTGCCCGCTGACCCGCAGCCGGTCGCGGAGCCGTATTTCGGCGTTGGTAATGCTCTGGGCGGCCTGGAAGGTGACCAGGGTGCCCAGCCGCCTTCCGTCATGTTCCATGATCACGCAGTTGAGCACACAGTTGGTTCCGTTGATGCGCAGAATCTCATTGGTATAGCTTTCGTTGCCGCACAGGATGGCGCTCAGGCGGCCTTCGGGCAGGGCATGCTGCACGGACTGGCCCAGGCAGTCCTGCACCCGGCGTCCGAGGAGCTCCGCGGCGGCGGGATTGAAAGTGCGGATCATGTTGTTCTTGTCCACGGTGATGATGGCCTCAAACATATGCTCCACCGTGGAGCGGAACATGAGGCTGTTCTGCTTTTCCACCTGGGAAACATTGGCACAGCGCATGGCCTCAATGATGGCCAGAAATACGGATTCCACGGAAGAATAGATGAGCCCGGCGGGAATTCCGTGCTGTTCGCAGTAATCGCAGGTCCGGTGGCCGGCCAGGATGACCTTGCTTCCGTCGGCCACGGCCCGCTCCATGCCCTCGATCAGATCCTGGATATTGACACTGGCGGTGGGGTAGGGCTTTACGGAAACAGGAAACTGCTTTTCCATGAAATAGATGCTTCGGATGGTGTTGATGGTGCCCACCACGCCGATGGGCACGTTCCCGAACCTGGACAGGGCCATCTGGATGGAGGTGTCCATATCGCTGGCGGTGATGGGGATTTCCACCACGGGCGTGAGTACATTGCGCGCCTTCAGACTGGCTGCCGTGCCGCCGCGGGACACAATCACGTCCGCGTCGTAATGCCTGGACACAATCATCTCGGGCTGGATCTCGCAGTCCACAGTATAGCGCATATCCGTGCTTCTGCCGAACAGCCTTTCATACAGAGCCCAGGCGTCGTGCACCACCTTGACCAGCAGAGGATCCGGAACAACAATGGCAATGTGTGTCATAGGGAACGCCCCTTCTTCACGGGTACATGTTCAAGTTTCTCAGCCGGCAGACGGTTATAATTATATATAAGCGTGTACGAATTTTTCAACTGTCAAAGGAAAAGGGCTGCTGCGTCCTGCAGCAGCCCTCCGGGGGTTTGGTCCGGATTATTCGATGTAATCGGACAGGTAGCCGGCATACAGATTGTACTGCTCGCCGTAATAGGTTTCGGTCTCTTCAGGAGTCATGCTGGAAACGTTGACCCACTGCTTCACGGCATAGTCCTTCAGGCCCTGGTTTTCCGCGACCTTGGCCAGGCCGGCGTTCATGGCTGCGATGACAGCATCATCCACGCTGTTGGGAGCGGCCAGATAGAAGAACTTGGAGAATACCACGTCATAGCCCTGCTCTTTCAGAGTGGGGATGTCAGGAGCGCCTTCCAGACGCTCGTCGGCCAGAACGCCCAGGCACTTGAATTCGCCGGTGGCGTAGTAGTCTTTGACCAGACCGGCCTGGGCGCCGATGACGTCCAGACGGTTGCCGAGCAGTTCGGTGGTCTTCTGGGCGGCGGTGCCTGCGTCCACGATGGTGAACTCAACGCCGGCGGCCTGCTCGAAAGCCACGCAGTGCAGGTGGGTGAAGGAGCCGGTCTCGGTGGCAAAGCT
>CACYNZ010000075.1 GCA_902775835.1 uncultured Eubacteriales bacterium
AGGTGCATGATACCCTTCTTTTAAACGCTCATATGCAGTATGTTCCGTCGATCTGAACATACCACCCCACCAAAATATTGTTTTATTTTCAATAATCTGATTCAGCCATAATGCGCCTGCATCTTCGGCTTTGAAATCTTTTCCCTGCTCAAGAATTCGAATGAAGGAAAATGTACCCGATATATCATCATCAACTTCAATGACTGGTCCTTTATGTACAAAGCGGTCCACAAAATCATAAGTACTTCTTATTTTTTCATAGCTCCATCCTTCTACAGGCCTGCCTAAATACACGCCTATTATTTTTCCAAGGACACCCGCATAGATTTTTTCACGTGTTTCTGTACTTAACATATTATTGGTGTTACTCATAATGCGCGTCATTAACAACGAAGTAGAGTTCTTTCAGGAAAGCATCACGGCCTGCTTTTATGGCAAGATGATGTGTCCCATGTTCGCATTTTTCCCAGCTAGTCAGAGAGTCCTGGATTGAAATGCTCATGTATCCTGATTCTGTTGAAAATAATTCGGGATGGAGACAATAGACTGCAGCCATCGGATCATGATAGTGATACCACTTTGCTCCCCGAGCAAACCAGTTATTACCCATTTCATTCAACGTATGTGCAAACTCTCCATGCACATGTGATTTCAGATATTCTGATGGTGTAAATATAGTATTTGTCAGATCGCAAGGGAAAATTGTTAACTCCCTGAAATCGGCATTCAGTACATCATTTCCGGCTTGTTGATCACATAGAATATTCCAGTCCAAAACATTTTTTATTTTCTCCCGCTCCAGCTTACAGCCCATAATTACAACACGCTTTAAATTGTGTGAAAAATCTGGATCTTTATTGATTGCTGCTGCAATATTGCTATAAGGGCCAACACCGATTAGTGTCACTTCTCCTTTGTTTTCGCGAGCACTTCTGATCATGAAATCAACAGCATTCTCTTTCTGTTCAGACCGATGAATATCATAATTCTTTAAAATTGTCTTCATCTGACATTTAGGCTGATAAATGTGCTGTTCTGTAATGGGATTTTCGATACCGACATACACCGGAATGTTCTTATGCGCTTCATCAATTAGAATCTGGCACAAGTCAGCTCTTGCCTCTGGTTCACCGCTGACTGTTGTTACACCAAGAAGATCCACTTTGCTATGATGAAGCAAGTATGCTAAAGCAAAACTGTCATCTATATCGCTGCCAAGATCTGTGTCGAAAATGATTTTTTCTTTCATAAAGCTATGACTTGATAGATCCTTCCACCATTCCCTGAATAATCTGCTTCTGTGCAAGCAGGAATATAACAAGAACAGGGAAAATAGCCATAAGAGTTGATGTCAGAACCATATCCCACTGCTTTGTATATGCACCGACAAAGTTATTGACGGCCAGTGGAATCGTCTGAATTGCATTTCCTTTTCCAAGAACAAGAAGCGGGAGCAGGAAGTCATTCCAGATCCAGATTCCATTGAGAATCGTAACTGTAACGATAATCGGTTTCAGCATCGGAAGCACAATGTGGTTAAAAGTCTGTAATTTAGAGCATCCGTCAATTTCTGCAGCCTCTTCAATCTCGTACGGAATACCTTTTACAAAGCCACAGAACATGAATACAGACATACTCATGCCAAACCCAATGTAAGCAAAAACGATACCAGGATAGCTGCGCATCATGCTGAAGCCAAATACAGGCATTGTGAAGTTTGTACTTATTGTCCTGAACCAGGAAACAAGTGGATACATAACAACCTGGAAAGGAATTACCATTGCGGCAATAAACATGTAATAAATAAAATTAGAAAGCTTTGATTTACGCCTCGTAATCACCCAGGCAGCCATCGCCGCAAAAAGTACGATAAAGAACAAAGAACATACTGTGATGATGATCGAAGAAACAAGAGCGGAGGAATAGTTAACTGTTCTGTCTGCAAACACTTTCTGGATATTTGAAAACAGAGTGCCCCAGTTCTCCGGAAGTTTCATCGGATCCATAATAATTTCAGGTGAGCTCTTTGCTGAGTTGACAACAACAAGAATTAAAGGTGCAATCCAGAACAGGAATAATGCAATCGCTGCAATTTCTGCTATTGTTGCAAGTACTTTTTTCTTACTCATGCGTCAATCTCCTTACTACGAGTTATATGCGTCTGAATCAAAGTTAACACTGCTAAGCCAATGAAGAATAGAATTGCCTTGGCCTGTCCAAGAGCCATATGATTCTCTACTGTAGCTGTCTTATAGATGTTAACTGCAATCATTTCTGTTGCATTAATTGCTTCCCCATTCCACATCATAGATGGACCGCCGTTTGTTAATGAAATAATGACATCGTACATCTTCATGCTGCTGCTCAATGTAAGGAAGAGTGTAATTGTAAATGTCGGCATAATCAGAGGAATTGTTATTTTTCTAAGTCTCTGCCAGCCGGTGCAGCCATCGATTTCAGCTGATTCCAGTAATTCTTTAGATACATTCTGAAGAGCTGTATAGTAGATCATCATAATGTATCCTGCATATTGCCATGTCTGTGTAATGACAAGGGCAATAATTGTCATCTTCGGATTTACCAGGAAGTAATGATTATTTGCCTCGAAGAATTTTATACCAAGATTCGGGACTATCTGGTTATAAATAAATTGCCAGATGTAGCCAAGAACCAGTCCGCCAATCAGATTCGGAAGGAAAAAACCTGCTCGATAAACATTTCTTCCCTTTAATTTAGATGAAACAAGCAATGCTAAAGCAAATGAAACTATGTTAATAACGATGAAGTTCAACGCACCTACAAGCAGAGTGACAAGAATAGAGTAATGAAAACGATTGTCCTGGAACGCATCAATATAGTTTTGTAAACCAACCCAATGCATATCAGAACTAGGAATACCAGTCCAATTTGTAAATGAGTAATAAATTCCAGATATAAACGGTACAACAATCACACAAAAGAACGCAATTAACGCAGGAAGCAGAAACAGAACATACGTCACTCTATCCTGCACTTTCTTATTAGCTAATTTCTTTGGCTTTTTATTCATTGGTTCCCTCTCCTTTTTAAAAGCGGATAGGTAAGCCAGGCTCACCTACCCGTTTGATTATGAATTATGTTTTTTGGTTAATTAATTAGCTAATGTTCCGATAGCATCCGTCATCATCTGAATGAATCCAGCCTTATCAATTCCACCTGTTGCAAACTGTGCATAGATAGGTCCCAGAGTATTCACTGCGAAGCCATCAGGCAGTTTATACTGGTTGGTGAAACTGTAAGTTGTCTTGCCAGCTTCGATCCAGTCAGAGAGAGCAACGCTCAGTCCAAGACTCGGCTTGTAAGAATTATTTGTGAAAGCACTAATCAGACCAACACCTTCAACCATCATCTTCTGACCAGCATCTGTATCAACGAGATCTTCCAGATACTTCTTAGCAAGATCAAGGTTCTTGGAATCTTTGTTCAGGCAGTACCAGGATGGAGCACCAGCAAACAGACCTGTGCATTCTGTATCACCAAGTGTTGCATATGGAGTAAATCCCATTGTGAAATCTCCGCCTGCTTCAGAAACTGAATATGGCCGGCGGAGATATGGCACAGGTATAAACAAGGTTCAGGCGGAATGAAACGCACAGGAAAACAGGGCAGGAGATGTTCGGCATCTCCTGCCCTGTTTGCTATTTCTCCATCCGGAGGAAACTGCGGAAAGACGATATGAGGGATCCTCAGGAAAACAGATCATCGGCTGTGATGACATTCTGGATACGGCCTGTGAAAGAGCCATCGGTCACTCCATAGGGTGTGACCAGCGTCGGATGAATGGCACAGCGGGTACCGGTGACCGTCAGGAAGTCGGAGGTTTTATTTCCGATTTCTTCATCGAGCTTTGCCGTGACCGCGTGCTTTCTTCCTGAGAATTTCATTTCGCAAAGGTTGATGATCTGATCTTTTCTTGCGATGATCAGGTCAATCTGAGATCCATGGACACCCTTCCCGCTGTCTTTTTTACAGGCCCATGCGCAGGTATCGCTTGCCACGCCTGAGATTCCCAGTGCCTGTTTGATCTGGGAAATGTGCGCAAGACAAACCCGTTCAAAAGCCAGCCCACACCATGCATTGATCAGGGGAGTGTTGATCTGATTGCTCCAGTAGTGTTCATCGTCTGGCTTGTCTTCCAGAAATTTGTAATAGAACAGTGTGTAGTGATCCATGAGCTGATACACAGCGTTTCGTTCCTTCATTCCATACTGACGGTATTTTCGAAGGAAGCCGCAGCTTTCCAGTTCTTCCAGCCGTGTCGTGATATTTCCCGAATCCGGCAGCCGGGCTGCCTTCAGGATTTCTTCCCGGGTCATGCCAGCTTTCCTTTTTCCCAGAGCAGATACGATTTTTATATAGGGTTCTGGTTTTTTGAACAGGGCTGCGTACAGATAGTCAAATTCGTGCTGAAGCGGTGCATCCTGGGCAAAGAAAATGCGGTCAATATTCTGAGACAGGCTGAATCCTTTTTCGAGAAAACTCCAGTAGAAAGGAATGCCGCCCATGATCATATAGCATTCAAGAATCTGGTGACGGTTCATGACGATGCCTCTGGACTGGATGTAGGCCTCGCATTCTCTGAGTGTGAACGGCTGAAGATGCATGCGATATGAGGGACGATGGTAAAGACCGCCCTTGTTACGGATGATTTTGAAATTCATCCAGGACACGGATGAACTGCAGAGAATGAGCAGAATATCTGAACGCGCTGAGGCCCAGCTGTTCCAGAAGCCTTCAAGCGCCATGACAAAATCGCTGGTGTGGGTGTCCATCCAGGACAGTTCGTCCAGAAAGATGACTTTCTTTTTTTCGGTGGATTTCCGGATCAGTTCCTTGAGCAGTTCAAAAGCTTCAAGCCAGTTTCTGGGCCTTGGAAAGTCCTGCAGCCCATACTGCCGAAGTGAAAGACAAAACTCAAACAGTTCGTCCACCAGTGTTCCGCCCGGAAGGCCGGTATGCTGAAAGGTGAAATGGGCATGCAGGCTTTCCCGGATCAGGTATGTTTTTCCAACTCTGCGCCTGCCATATACAGCGATGCATCTGGATTCTTCCGCCTGAAAAGATTCAGACAGGATCTTCTTTTCCTTTTCCCGGCCGATCAGCATGCTTTCTGTCCTCCCGTTTATGCGCTTCTGGTACAGGCTGGATAATTAGCGCCAGAATTAATAATTCACTTTGGCGCTAACTGGATTATATATCATATTAGCGCCAAAATCGATGGTAAACTTTGGCGCTAACCTGCTGAATTATATGCTTACCGCCGAAATATGCGGCATACGGAGAGGGCAGGCGCGGCTGATTTCTGATGGAATATGCCGGCAAAAAAACGTCAGACAGTGATGCCTGACGCATGGGACGGGGGAATGTCCGAAAGCGGGATTATTCAGGTTCCGTGATCAGTTCGACAACCGGATCAGCCAGGAAAGGCCGGACCGCTTTCTGCGGGTCCGTCCAGGAGCGCAGGGCATAGGAGGGGAGCATGAGCGGCATATTGGAACCGAGATAGGCAACATGTTCCACGGCTTCCCGGGTGAGAATCAGGAAGAAGGGCAGTCCTTCTTCCAGGTGATAGATACCGGCAAAAAACCCCAGATCCTGACCGGAGGGCTGCAGAATGGTCCGGCGCTCCTGTCCGGGCTCGGTTTCAAAATAGTAGCTGAAGGGGATGATGCACCGATGCTCCGCAAGGTCCCGGAAACTGTCCCGGGCCAGGTTTTCCACCCGCAGAAGCGTGAGAAAGCTGCCCGCTTCCTTGCCGGGCTCCGGCGGAATGGTGATGCCCCACTGCATGGGAAAAATGGTGTTGCGTCCCTGACGGTCCCTGGCCATCACGGGAATGACGTGGCCGGGGTGAATTTCTCCCTGGGACCTGGGCGGATGCACCCTGTGCATGAAGCGCAGGGCGAGGGGAGACGCCTGCATGCGCCGGCCGCTGTCTTCAAGCGCCGGCTGCTGATCCAGATAAAAGGCCTCCATGACTGACCTCCGGATAGATGGTAAGAAGATCGGAAAAGGGAATGCTCCGGCCGGCAAACACCAGGGACTGGGTCTGCGCGCTGACGTCCAGAAGCGTGTCGGTATATTCCAGGTACTGGCCAAGTTCCTGCCAGCCCATGCGCTCCCGGTCCTGACAGGGCTGGAAGTAGGTGACCCGGATCCGGGGACGGCACCGGGTGTGACGGATCCGATCCTCCAGGCGCACCAGTTCCTGGTTCAGATGCAGAAGCTCTTCGCCGTCGGGATAGCGCCGCTTTTCATAGACCACTTTCTTGTGGCTGACGGAAAAGTCAAAGCCGCGCAGCGCGTCAAAGGGCGCGAAGATCTTGGCGCGCAGAGACCGGGCCATGGGCCGCGGCGGCGCCGGCGGTGCCAGATAGAGAATGTCCTGATAGGGAAAAGCCATGGGTTCACCCCCTGTGACCGCCGATCTGCAGATTTCGCTCCCGGGCGGTCCCGCATTCCAGATAGTTGATGCCCTTGAGAATCATGTTGGGTCCGTATTTCTGACGGATTTCCAGCACGGCCTGCTGGATTTTCTTCTCGCGCTCCTGGGCCTCATAGTCCGTGAAAAAGTCCAGCTGCCCCGCGTTTTCGTCCCGCTGCGTGTCCATGGCGGCAATGCCGAGGCGGCGCACCAGCAGCCGGGGATCCACCTTTCTGTCGAAGTCCTGGGCCAGCTTCTGGATAATGACCTGGGCGCTGCTGGTCCGGCTGAGCAGATGCACGCGGCCGCCGGCGTGCCGGGGATGCAGCCGCTGGTAGAAGTCCAGGGTCACCGGCCCGCTGTAGTGGCATACCTCCAGGGAGAGCGGGTCAAAGCTGACATAGTACTGCAGGGATCTGGTGGTCAGATCATGGGCCACAAGGTCCGCGCAGAGGTTGTCCGCCATCTCGAGGAAAATGACCCGCGCTTCCGGCACCGGCGTGGCGGCGGAGAGCACCTGGCCGGTGGACAGGGAGTGGGACTGTCCCTTGTAGCCGTGGATGTCCTGCATGGTGCAGCTCTCCAGGCCCCAGGCGTGGTCGATGAGGATCTCCGCGTTTACGCCCAGCTTTTTGTAGAGAAAGGGACTGTTGGAGAGGGAAAAGCGGGCCAGGTCGCCCATGGTCAGAATGCCGTAGGGCATCAGGCGGCTCTGGGTGCCGTAGCCCACCTGCCAGAAATCGGTCAGGGGTACGTGATCCCATAAAAGGCGCCGGTAGCTGATCTCGTCCAGCTCCGCAATGCGCACGCCGTCCCGGTCCGGGGGCGACTTCTTGGCCACAATGTCCATGGCCACCTTGGCCAGGTACAGGTTGGATCCGATGCCCGCCGTGGCGGTGATGCCCGTCTCCTTCAGCACCTCGTGGATCATCTCCATGGCCATGACATGGGCCGGGGACTGACCCGGCGGCGCCTTGTACAGGTGCAGGTAGGGCGTCACGTCCATGAAGCACTCGTCAATGGAGTAGACGTGCAGATCTTCCGGCGCCACATGCCGCAGATAGATTTCCACAATCCGGGAGGAAATCCGGATGTATTCCTGCATCCGCGGCCGGGCGGTCACATACTCCACCCTCGTCCGGTGCAGGCTTTCATAGCGTGCGATGGCGGTCTTCGCCTCAAACAGGCGGGGCCGGCTGGGAACACCCATGGCCTTCAGTGCCGGGGACACCGCAAGACAGATGGTCTTGTCGGTACGGCTTTCGTCCGCCACCAGCAGGTTGGCCTTCAGGGGATCCAGCCCCCGGGCCACGCATTCCACGGAGGCATAGTAGCTTTTCAGGTCAATGCAGATGTAGGGCATGATCAGAGCACATGATCGAACATGCTGTCATACCCTTCCAGCTCCAGCGTTTCCAGGTCATAGCCGCGCAGTTTCATGGCGGCCAGCTTGTAGCGCAGCACCCGCTCAGGGCATTCCAGGGCCTGGGCGAGTTCCGCCAGGGAGCGGCAGGACTGCATGTCCATCAGATCGCTTTCCAGGGCCGAGATCTGGTCCTGGGTTTCCCTGAGTTTCTGGCGCAGAAGCCGCATGCGCCGGGTCACAGCCCCGGAAGCCGGGGTGCCGCTGACGGAAAACCGCAGCTGTTCATAGGACTGGGACAGTTCCTTCAGGTTTCTGCGCATGTTGCGCAGCGCTGTCAGGGTGGGGGTGGCGTACCCCATGAGATCCAGGACTTCATCGGTGGAAATGCAGTATTCCGCGGAAACCAGGTTGGCTTCCCGCTCAATGCGGGAAATACTGCGGCTGTCCAGCTCCTCGCTGAACACTTCCCGGTCCGCCAGGGGACAGGAGCCCACGTGGTGCAGAAGGATATGGGCAAGCTCATGCCAGCACACAAAGCCGCGCCAGGCGGGGCTCAGATGCACATTGATGCCGATCACGGCCTGGTGCCCGAAAAGGGAGGTCATGCCCACGATGTCCAGGATCAGATCCGAAATGGGGATGCTTAAAAATCCGGCGACGACAAAGGGGTCCCGGCTGTCCGCCCGGCGGACCGCTCTGTCCGTGGCCTTGAACAGATCGGATGTCATAGGAAGCGGCAGTCCCTGAAAAGGACGTGCCTTCTCTCCTTTTTCTGCAAAATCAGTTGCCGGCGGAAAACCCGAGAAGCTGCTGATTGATTTCCTCCACCTTCTTCCGGGTTTCCTCCTCCATGGCGGTGACGGTTTCGCGGTAGCGCCGGTTGGTGTGCATCTCCCGGAGCTTCTGCTGGGCGAGCATGGCCATTTTCTGCATTTCCAGCACATACTCTTCCATCTGCTCCTCCTCCAGTTCGCCGCCGGCGAAGGTGGAGCCGATGGTGTCCAGGGCCTGGCGCAGGCGTTCCGGCGCTTTCGGGCCGAAGCCGCGCATGTCCGCCACGGCGCCGGCCTTCACCGACGCGGCGCGGGAAACACCCAGCAGCTCATCCGTGGTGATGCCGAAGGCTTCCGCCATCCGGGCACAGGTGTCCCCGAAGGGGATCCGGGTTCCGTTTTCATAGTTGATGATGGACCGGGCGGCGATGCCGCATTTCTCTGCCAGCTGGGACCGGGACATACCGCTTTTTTCCCGAAGTCCGGCCAGGCGCAGGGCGAATTCCCGGTAAGGAGCGTCTGACGCGATGGTGGCCATATGAATCCTCCTGTCCTTAAGGAACAATCGTGTAACAATTCTGGGAACAAAACCGGAAATTTTTCAGGGGCCTTGACACGAACGGGTAACGCCGTCTATAATTTTCCTCGAAATATCCCGGATGTTCACGGCTGGAGTGTAGCACGCGGGAACGAACGTGTCAAGCACTCTAGGTGAAAAACCTGGAACAAACGTGAAAAAATTCAAAAAGGGAAGGTGAGCATATGGCTTGGTTTGTCATGGTTGTGGCTCCGTGCGGGAACATGCGCAGGGTCCGGAAGGAGTATCTGAACGGGATCAGGACCGGACTCAGGCTGGCGGCCCTGTGCGGATTCCCGGAATACACCCTGTCCGGAAAGGAACGGCGGGGCATGGCGGAAACGAAGAAGAAAAAAACGGAGAAAGAACGGACATGACATACGCAGAACTGATGCAGAAGGCCCGGTGGGACCGGCGTCCGGCGGTGGAGGAAATCCGCCGGGGCGAAGTGGAGATCATGGCGCAGTGGCAGGGACAGGACTGCCGTCTCCGGGTGACCCGGAGCGGCTGGGTGCTGTTTGAGGAAATGGGCGTTCTGACCATGTACCGCATGGACAGGTACGCGCCGGTGGAATACGATGTACAGCTCATGGACGGGGAAAACCGGGGAACGCACTGCATCTCCCGGGAAGACATGGACGCGTGCCCCTGGCAGGTGACGGCGCTGCTCCTGAGCCAGGAACGCGCCTGGCACAACCGGGAGGCGCGCGTCGCCCGCCGGGAATTCTGCCCTGCGGAGCTTTACGCGGCAGAAACGGCCCCGGGGCCCCTGGAACATATGCTGGAAAAGGAGGAAAAGCGCCGCATCCGCCAGTATCTGGCTTCCCTTCCGCGGCGGGAGCGGGAAGCGCTTCTGCTCTCCTGCGCCGCCCCGGGCGGAAAGAAAGCGCTGCCGGAAACCACGCTGCGCCGGCGCAGGAAAAAGGCGGCACAGCACATGCGGGACCTCATGGCATCCTGAAGGGAAAATGTCGCCGGACAGGCGACCACGCTTTTTCGTGTTTCGTGTATAGTGATCCTGCGGCAGGGACCGCGGACATGAAAGTGGAGGGCATGAAGCATGAAAAAGAATCTTACGGAACTCGTCTTTATCCTTGACGGCAGCGGCTCCATGGCGGGCCTTGTGGATGATACCATCGGCGGCTTCAACGGCATGATTGACCAGCAGAAGCGGGAAAGCGGGGAGGCGTATGTCTCCACCGTGGTCTTCAGCGATGAAAGCCGTGTTGTGCATGACCGGAAAAAGCTTGAGGAGATCCCGGCGCTGACCCGCCGCGAATACAGGGTGGGCGGCTGCACGGCGCTGCTCGATGCGGTGGGCGACGCCATGCATCATATCGCCAATATCCATAAGTACGCGCGGGAGGAGGACGTGCCGGAGCATACCCTGTTCGTCATCACCACCGACGGCATGGAGAACGCCAGCCGCCGCTGGACCGGCGACCGGGTGCGCGGGGAAATCAGCCGGCATAAGGAAAAGGACGGCTGGGAATTCCTGTTCCTGGGCGCGAATATTGACGCGGTGGAAGCCGCCGGGCACCTGGGCATTGACGCGGATCACGCGGTGGACTACCAGGCGGACAGCGCGGGCACGCGGCTGAACTATGAGGTGCTCGCGGACGCGGTCATGAACGTGCGCTGCAGCGGCGCGGTGGAAAAGGGCTGGAACGCCCGGATCCGCGAGGACTTCGCAAGGCGCGGCGGCAGAAAGCGCTAAAAACAGCACCGGATATCCGCGGGTATCCGGTGCGTTTTCATGTGCAGGGGAAAAACGGAAAACAGCGGAAAAGAGCGGAAAAAAACTGCCATGCGTCCGGAACGTGCGTATATATGTGTGAGGGCACTGAAATAGTGCCTCCTGAATGAGAAAAGCGCTGCAGAGCGTGCAGATGGAACGACATAGATTTGAAGGAGGAACACACATATGACACCCATGGAAAGCTGAGCCCTACCGTCCCCGAAACGCTGAAGCCCATTACCACCGTGGAGGAACTGACCCAGGTGACCGGCGCAGACGGCCCGGACAGGTGCCATCAGGATGGACTGACCACCCACAAATGGGTGTTCACCGGACGGACGCGTCCCGGCACCATATTCGGCAATCTGTGGCCGGATTATGAGAAACGGTGCGAGTACTGCCATGAAACCAGATGGTTCTGGAGAAAGTGACAGGATATGTCCGGAAAGAAACTGGTTTCTCCGGACACGATGTGATATGATATAAATTGGGCACACGACATGCCCTGTCCGTGTGCCTGCAGTCTTCTGAAGAAAAGGAGTCATGGAACATGAGAAAACAGAAATGGCTGGCAGGATTTGCAGCACTTGTACTGGCAATGATATGCGCGGGCACTTCCCTGGCGGAATTCATTCCGGCCAGTGAGCCGGGACAGCAGATCGGCTATCAGGCGGTGGTGCTGTGCGAGACACTGACGCTGCGGGAAAAGCCCGACATGTCCTCGAAGGCGGTGCAGACCCTGCATTACGGAGACCTGCCGATCATTGTGGGGGCGGATTCCGAGAAAGGCGCGCAGCGGGAGAACGGGTTTGTGTACTGCGTGCTCGGGGATTCCGAGGACTCGCCCAGCGGCTGGATCAGCGAGGACTATATTTTCATCAACCCGGCCTGGTATGTGACCGAAAAGAATACGGCGGTCTATGCCTGGAATGATACGGATGCGCCCAGGGTTGCCCTGCTCGAAGGGGATATGAGGCTGCCCGTCCTGAAGGAAGACGGCGACTGGTACGTCGTCAGTCTGCGCGGCGCGGTGGGATGGATTCATAAGTGATCTTCCCGGCCTGGATTCTGCTCTGCCATGCGTGGCAGGGCTTTTTTTCGTCGCAGATCCCGGGAAGTTGCCGGCGGAACAGGTGATGATCCGGCATGATCAATACCGGCTGCATTCCCCCGGACGCCACGGCATATGGCCATCCGTATCCGGATGCGTACCCGGAAACCGATTCCGAGCTCACAGTCACCGGGCGGTTTGAGACATACATGGAAGGCGAGTCCATGTATCTTCATCTGTGCGCCGGGAAGCGGGACAGAAGGTGCGGAATATGATATCATTCCGGGGAAAAAGAACTGTAAAAGCCTGATAAATGGCAGTGGCAGAAGGAGGACGGAACATGAAATACCAGGGAATGCGGAAGGTGCACGAGGGGCGGTTCATCACCCGATACGATGTGGACTATGTCACGGAGGCGGGAAATCCGAAAACCTATGAGATCATCAGCCGGAACCGGGACATGAAAACCCTGGAGGAACTGCAGAACACAACGCCGGATTCCGTGATCCTGATCATGACAGATGCGGACGGGGAGCGGATTCTCGTGAACCGGGAATACCGTATGGCCATGGCTCAGTGGATCTACAATTTTCCGGCCGGCCTGATCGATCCGGGCGAAACGCCGGAGGAAAGCGCGCGGCGTGAACTGTGGGAGGAAACCGGACTTACGATTACGCGTATTGATGATGTGCTGGACGGAAGCTACAGCGCCATCGGGTTTTCCAATGAGCGGAATATCTGTATCTTTGGAAAAGCGGAGGGTACATTCCGCGAAAGCACATCGGATGCGGAGGAAATTGTACCCGGCTGGTATACCAAAGAAGAAATGAAGCATCTTCTGCGGACGGAATGCTTCGCGGCCAGGACGCAGGCGTACTGCTATGCGTGGGCCAACAGCTGAG